>NZ_JAAGPN010000386.1:0-5697 GCF_017104805.1 Paraburkholderia sp. Ac-20347
CCGCCCGTGTTCGCGCGATGAGCCACCGGCGCGGCCTGGCGCGGCGCTTCCGCACCCGCGAGCTGATCAAGCGCGACCCCCGCGGCCGCGCGCGTCGAGTTGTCCTGCGCGCCGTGCGCGACCACGCGCAGAACGCCCTGCTGCGGCCCGAACGCCGACGGGTCCATCTGATCGTCGTCCGTGGGGTTACGCAGCGCGAGCGTCAACTGGCCCTGGCTCTGCGCGAGCGTCAGGTCGTTCACTTCGGTCAGCGGCACGGCGAGCACCGCCGTGCGCGGCGTCGTGCTCTGCGTGCCGAAACCATTGGTGCGTTGTGCGTTGCCGTTCGCCGTATCGGCGGGATTCCCGAAGACGAGCACGCGCGCTTTGGAAATCAGCAGACGCGCCTGCGTGCGGGAGATTTCCGCGCTGCCGGTACCGACCGTGCCACCGGCGGCGCCGTCGCGGCGCAGCGTGAAGAACACGTCGACGTAATTGCCTGCGTGGAGCTGATTGCCCACCGCGTTGGTTTCGTCGACGCGCACCGCCACCGCGCGCTCGCCCGGCGCCAGCGAAGAAGCCAGGCTCGACGACAGTTGCGTGTCGAGCACGGGCGTGTCGGCGGCGATATCCGCGAGCGGCACGCGGCCCGCGATCAGTTGGACGTCGCTCACGGAGCCGGCAGGCTGCGTGCGCAGCGGCTGGACGCGCAGCGCGTCGGCGGGAATCGGCTGGCCTGCAGGCAGCGTGCGCGCGGCGACGACGACGGGCGTCAGCGGCTGCGTCACCGCCACGGCCGGTTGCGCGACGGGTGCAGGCGGCGTGTGGCGCGCGAGCATGAACGCGAAGATGCCGAGCAGGAGCGCGGCGGCGATCAGCACGCCCGCGGCGATTTTGGTCAGATTGGCCATGTGCGGCTGCCTTGATTGCGATTGAACGGCGCGGCGGCGCATGCGCGCGCGACGTGATGGCGGATCGAATGGGATGGGCTCATAGCAGATTCACCGGATCGATCTGCACCGTGGCGCGGCCCGCGAGCGTGGTGGGCTGCCACGCGCCGAGCATGGGCAGCGTGGGCACCAGCGGACTCGTGCTCCACGGATAGCTGAGCGTGACCTGAATGCAGTCCATCGCCGTGTTGTTCGTGCAGCCGCTCGGCTGGGCGTTCACGACTGTCGTGCAGGTCGGCGCGGTGGCGAGCCACGTCACGCCTTGCAGCGCGCGCGCACAGGCAGCTTGCGCGCGACCGCTCAAGGCGGTCGCCGTGTCCTGCGCGTTCACGTAGACGAGCGCAGCGCGCGCGCCGTCCGCCGATGCCGCGGTCAGACTGTGCTGCACGAGGAAGATCATGCAGAACGTGATGATCGCGTAGAGGACCAGGAAGAACAGCGGAAACGCAATCGCGAATTCGACGGCGGCTGCGCCGCGCTGGCGCTGCAATCGCGTCAGTGGTTTCGCTTCGCATGACGAATTCGTTGCGCGCGCAATCATTGCAACGCTCCCGGCATCCACTGCAATGCGAGCCACGCGAGCGCAGGCACGGTCAGGCAGGTCGCGTAAGGCGTGCCGCGCCGCGCGCCGACACTGACGACCTGCACACGCCGCGACGCTGTCGCTTGCGAACGCGCACGCATCGCGAGAATTGCGAGCGCATGCACGAATGCAAAGAGGCTCGCGGCCACCCAGAGCCAGAGCAAGGGCTGCAATCCGCACCATGCGCCGAGCGTGGCGAATACCTTGACGTCGGCCGCGCCCATCACGCCGAGCACGAAGAACGGCATGAGCGCGGCGAGCCCGATCGCGGTGGCAATCAATGCGCGGCCCACGCCGAGTTGCGCCGGTCCCGCGTGCCAGCACGCAGCAACGAGCGCGGCGACGAGGCCGGCGATCACGAGCGCATTCGGCACGCGACGCGAACGCAGATCGCTAATCGCGACCGCGAGCGCCCACGCGGCGAATACGCAGCTGGGAATGATGGATGCATTCATCGCGAATCGACGTGCAGAGGCCTCACGCGAACCGGCGAGCCAGCGCGTGAAAAGTCACTGCTACGTTCAGCTGAATGATCGGGCGTGGCAGCGCGAAGCCGCCACGCAGCGATATGCCGCCTTAGCCGCCCGTTGCCGGGACTGCAGCCGTCAGTTGAGTCGTGACGTAGGAAAATACGGCTTTCAGCTCAGTGCCCAAGCCCTGAGCGCTTGCCGCAATCACCACGGCGATGAGCCCTGCGATGAGCCCATATTCCAGCGCCGTCACCCCGTCTTCTGCTTTAGCAAAAAGCTTTACCAGCTTGTTCATTTCGGCCCTCTCTCTCTTCTTCGCGCTCTCACGCGATGCTGCACCGGCTCTCTCAGCGAATAGGTTTGAATGATGCGCCGGTACAACTGGTCCACGGACTGCCATGTCAGTCCGCCAACATTGCGGCCGAATCGTAAGCATTCCCCTCTAAATGCAATGCCCCGTTCAGCTCTGCTTGTAACGTGTTTTAGTTTTCGATGCGCTTTTTATAGCGTAACCGCGAACGTTACGCAATCGTGCGTTACGTCGTTGTATCCACGTAACATCATTATCGGCACGCGGCGTTTTTTTATTCACTCAGGGCAAACCATAACGTCTTTCAGCACGCTATCGCGCGACGTTACGCCCGCGAACTGATCAGGAGTCGAAACACTTTTTCGCACGCGGCTTTAAATGATGCGCGGCGGATTAACTGCTGTTTCGAGCACTTCATCAATTCGAAAATATGCAAAACGATTAGCACTTCGTCACGTTACCCCGGGCGTTCGTAACATCGCCCGAGTTCCGTTACGTGACGTAACGCGCGGCGCACGGTAACGCGCACATTCACGCCCGTCGATTCCTGCGAAGAAAGCTTCGCGCAAAGCCCCATGGCGTCTTGATCAGACGATACCCACGCCCGCGCCGCGATGGTTTTTCTCGCGTGCGCTTTCGCATTGGCACAGCTGTTGCAGTGTATGTCCCGCAGCACCACAAAACACACACAGCAATACACACCATACGAGAGACGAGGGCACACCATGAAGAACCATCACATCGCGAACGCGGCACGCCTGACTGCCATTGCCGCCACCATCGCCACCCTGCTTTCCCTGACCGCCTGCGGCGGTTCGGGCACGCTCAGCAGCGGCACGGGCAGCGGCGGCTCGCTGCAAACCAGTGGCGGCACGAGCGGCACCAGCGGCGGCACCAGCGGCGACACCGGCACGGGCACGGGCAGCGGTTCGGGCACGACCACCACGTCGACGGACAGCAATACGGGGAGCGGCACGGGAACGGGCACCGGCAACACGTCGACCGCCGGTAACGGCAGCGGCAGCGGCGACGGCAACACCAGCAGCGGCGGCACCACCGGCACGGGCAGCGGCAGCACGGCTGTCGCGGCGAACGCGGTCGGCCAGGTCGCGAAGGTTTCGGGCACGGTCGTCAGCGACCTCGGCTCGACGGTGTCGGGCCTCGGCAGCACGATCGCCTCGCAATCGCTGCCGGGCGTCAGCTCGGCGACCACGACGGCAGCCGGCGGCGTGGTCTCGAATCTCGGCGCGGCGGTCTCGGCGCTCGGCAGCGGCGTGTCGAACGGTCTCGGCGCACTCGGTTCGAGCACCAACACCGATCCGGTCGGCACGCCGGTCGCCAGCACGGGCGGCGTCGTCAGCGATGCGGGCAAGGCGGTCACCAGCGCCGGCCAGCTCGTCACGAGCCTCGGCAGCGGCCCGCTCGCCCCGCTCGCCGCCGTCACCACGCCGCTCGGCGGCGCGGTCAGCACGCTCGGCACGGCCGTCACCGGCGCGGGCAACACGCTCACGACCGCGCTGTCGACCGGCCCGGTCCAGCAAGTCACGCAACAGCTCAGCACGGCCATCACGCCGATCACCTCGGTGCTCGCCTCCACCACGCAGACGGTCGGCACGGCGACGGGCCTCGGCACGCCGGTCGCGGGTCTGCTGCAAACGCTCGGCGGCGGCCTCGAAAAAGGCGGCGCACTGGTCGCCTCGACGGGCGCCGGCAATCCGGTCACCACGGGTCTGGGCAGTCTCGTCTCCGATACGGGCAAGACCGTCGCCACCGCCGGCAATCTGCTGACGGGCAGCACCTCGGGCAGCAGCAGCAATCCGCTTGCGCCGGTCACGAGCCTGCTCAGCGGTCTGACGGGCGGCCTCACGGGCAGCACGACCGGTTCGAGCGGCACCAGCGCGGGCCTCGGCATCGGCGCGGCGCTCGGCATCACGGGCAGCTCGAGCGGCAACCCGCTCGCCCCGGTGACGACGGCGCTCACCACGGTCACCTCGACGCTGACCTCGGCCACCGGCGGCAGCAGCAGCCCGCTCGCGCCGGTCACGGGTCTCGTCGCAGGCGTCGTCAACACCGTCGCCGGCACGCTGAACACCGCCGCCACCACGACGACCAGCGTCGTGGCGAGCGCCGGCGTCGGTGCGGGCGTCAAGACGTCGAGCAGCTCCAGCAGCACGGCCAGCAGCACGCCGGGCCTCTCGCTGGCCTCGCTCACGGGTGGCAGCACAAGCAGCAGCGGCACGACCGGCCCGCTTTCCGGCCTCACGTCGCTCGTCGGCGGTCTGCTCGGCGCGAAGAAGTAAGCGCCTGAGCCTACGTCCGCTCATCGGCTAACCCAACTTGATCGCTTCGATAGCCCGTTTCAGCGCCTGATGAAACAAGGAGACAGCGCTATGTCCAGCTTTTCCCTCGCGATTTCGCACGACCGGTCCGCGACGTTGATGCGCGGCCTGCGTCTCACCGCCCTCGCCGCCGCGAGCGTGATCGCCCTGAGCCTCGCCGCCTGCGGCGGCAGCAGCTACACGCCGCCCTCGGCTTCGAGCGGCACGGGCGGTACGACCGGCACCACCGGCAGCACGGGCACCACCGGAACGACCGGCACCGGCGGTTCCGGCGGTGACAGCAACACCGGCGGCGGCAGCACCAGCACCTCCACCGGCACGAGCGGCGTGGTCAGCACGGTCGCCAAGACCACCAGCGATCTCGGCAACGCGATCGGCTCGACCACCCTGCCCGGCGGCACCAGCTCGGACGTCACGAAGGGCCTCGGCAGCGCGGTGTCGAGCACCGGCACCGTGGCGAGCGCGCTCGCCGACGCCGTCTCCAACGGCCTCGGCCAGACCGGCTCGACGGCCAATCCGGTCGGCACGACGGTCGCCGGTCTCGGCAACGTCGTCAGCGCGACGAGCGGCGTGGTCCAGGGCGTCGCCACCACGGTCAACGGCCTCGGCAGCGGCCCGCTCGCGCCGCTTGCGCCGGTCACCACGCCGGTGGCCACGGTGCTCGACACGACCGCGAACGCCGTCAACGCCGGCGGCAAGATGCTCGGCAACGCGCTCTCGTCCGCGCCGGTCCAGCAGATCACGCAGCCGCTCAGCACGGCCATCACGCCGATCGTCATCGCAGCCGGCGTGATCACGCAGCAGGTCGGCACCACGACGGGTCTGGGCGTGCCGGTTTCCGGGCTGCTCGCCAAGGTTGGCGGCGCGCTCGATACGGCCGGCAGCAAGATTTCGTCGACGGCGGGCGGCACCTCCACCACCGCCGCGCTCAGCGCGCTCGGGCCGCTCGCGCCGGTGGGCGCGGACGTCGGCACGCTGGTGTCGGCGCTCGGCAACACGGTCACCAACGCAGGCGGCCTCGTGAATCCGAACGGTCCGAACGGCGCCGCGCCGATTCCGGGTCTGA
>NZ_JAAGPN010000387.1:0-5597 GCF_017104805.1 Paraburkholderia sp. Ac-20347
CGCCACGCCGCTCGGCGCCGCGCTGGCCGCGCCCGAAGCCGCGCATCCGGACGAATCGGGCTTCCGCCTGCTGGCCACCGGCACCGACTCGCTGCAGATGCGCGTCGCGCTCGCGCGCGCGGCGACGAAGACGCTCGACATGCAGTACTACATCGCCAACGAGGACACCACCGGCAAGCTGCTGCTCGGCTCCGCGCTCTACGCGGCCGATCGCGGCGTGCGCGTGCGCATGCTCGTCGACGACCTGAACTTCCACGACATCGACCGCCTGATGGCCGCGCTCAACAGCCATCCGAACATCCAGATCCGCGTGTTCAATCCGTACGGCAGCACCAGCGAATCGATGTTCACGCGCACGCGCAACTTCTTCACGAACGTCGACCAGTTCACGCGCCGCATGCACAACAAGGCGACCATCGTCGACAACGAACTGGTGATCGTGGGCGGGCGCAATCTCGGCGACGAATACTTCAGCGCCAGTCCGACGCTGCAGTTCACCGATCTCGACGTGCTGGGCGCCGGTCCGGTTGCGCGCGCGGTCTCCGACAGCTTCGACGCCTACTGGAACAGCGCGGTCTCGTATCCGCTCTCCGTGCTCAATCATCAGAAGTTCGACGCGCACGACCTCGACACCGCGCGCGACGACCTGCGCCAGCACTGGCGCGACACCGCCGAGCCGTACAACGCGAAGCCGCTCAACGCCACGCCGCTCGCGCAGCAGATCACGCGCGGCGAACTCGGCCTCGTCTGGGCGAAGTGGCATTTCGTGGCCGATTCGCCGGAAAAGATCGCGGGCGCGCACGACGGCGACGAACACGGCCAGATGGGCGACGCGATGCGTTCGCTGCTCGACCAGATCCATCAGGCGAACCGCAGCGTGCTGGTGTTCTCGCCGTACTTCGTGCCGCACGAGGCGGGCGTGCAGGCGATCCGCGACCTGACCGCGCGCGGCGTGCGCGTGGCGATCCTCACCAACTCGCTCGCGGCCACCGACGCCATCGCCGTGCAGGCCGGCTACAGCCCCTACCGCGTGCCAATGCTGCAGGCCGGCGCCGAGCTTTACGAGTTCAAGCCCGTGCAGCCCGCGGGATCGCCGCAGCGGCGCTTCGGCATCGTCGGCTCGCAGTCGCGCGCGAGCCTGCACGCGAAGGCCTATGTGATCGACGACAGCACGCTCGTGATCGGCTCGCTCAATCTCGATCCGCGCTCGGCGAACCTGAACACCGAACTCGCGCTCTCGATCGACAGCGCGCCGGTCGCGCACGAGGTGACCGGCTATTTCGCGCTCGCCAGCTCGCCCAAGGCGAGCTATCGCGTCACGCTCGCCACGCCCGCGCAACTGGCGTCGATGCGCGGCAGCGCGATCTCGTCGCCGCTCGTCTGGACCGACGAGGAGGACGGCGCGATCCGCACCTACAACCTCGATCCTGGTGCGGGTTTCTACCGAAATCTGCTAACCGGGCTATTCTTGCTGTTGCCGGTCGACAACCAGCTCTGATCCTCAGCGTCTGATCTTCAGCGCGGGCGAGTCGGCCAGGCCTCGACGTCCGCCATCACAGCCAGCCGCGAGCGCCGCCCCGCCCCGCATGTGCGCATGCGCATGCCCCGGGGCGCGGCCCGCCCGCACCGGCCTCGCGCCGCGCAGCCACGCGCTGCGACGCCGTCGCCCAGCCATCACGCGGATCGAACCCGTCACGAAAGCGGCGCGCGCCTTCGATGCAGCGCCGCATCATTCACCGGAGTCACCCATGACCGCATCTCAAGACAACGTCCGCATGGAGCGCGACACGTTCGGCGAAATCGCCGTGCCCGCCGCGCAACTGTGGGGCGCGCAGACGCAGCGCTCGCTGCAGAACTTCCGCATCTCGACCGAGAAGCAGTCGCCGGAACTGATCACCGCGCTCGCGACGATCAAGCGCGCGGCCGCCGAAGTGAATCACGGCCTCGGCGTGCTCGACGAGTCCAAGGCGCGCGCGATCGTGCAGGCCGCCGACGAGATCATCGAAGGCAAGCATGCGGGCGAGTTCCCGCTCGCCGTCTGGCAGACCGGCTCGGGCACGCAGAGCAACATGAACCTCAACGAGGTGATCGCGAATCGCGCGAGCGAGATTCTCGGCGGCGAGCGCGGCGAGGCGCGCAAGGTGCATCCGAACGACGACGTCAATCGCGGCCAGTCGTCCAACGACGTGTTCCCGACGGCCATGCACGTCGCGGCCGCCGTCGGCATCGTCAAGCATCTGCTGCCCGCGCTGAAAACGCTGCGCGACACGCTCGCGGCCAAGTCGAAGCAGTTCGGCGACATCGTCAAGATCGGCCGCACGCACCTGCAGGACGCCACGCCGCTCACGCTCGGCCAGGAGTTCTCGGGCTACGTCGCGCAGCTCGATCACGGCATCAAGCACGTGGAAACCACGCTGCCGCATCTCTACGAACTCGCGCAGGGCGGCACGGCGGTCGGCACCGGCCTGAACGCGCATCCGCAGTTCGCGCACAAAGTTGCCGAATCCATCGCGAAGCTCACGGGCGTGCCCTTCGTCACGGCACCGAACAAGTTCGAGGTGATGGCCGCCGCCGACGCGCTCGTGTTCGCGCACGGCGCGCTCAAGACCGTGGCCGCGAGCCTCATGAAGATCGCCAACGACGTTCGCTGGCTCGCGAGCGGCCCGCGCTGCGGTCTCGGCGAACTGTCGATTCCCGAGAACGAGCCGGGCAGCTCGATCATGCCGGGCAAGGTGAACCCCACGCAGTCCGAAGCGCTGACGATGCTCTGCTGCCAGGTGTTCGGCAACGACGTGGCCGTGAACATCGGCGGCGCGAGCGGCAACTTCGAACTGAACGTGTTCCGCCCGATGATCGCGCACAACGTGCTGCAATCGATCCGCCTGCTCGCCGACGGCGCGCTGAGCTTCAACGATCATTGCGCGGTGGGCATCGAGCCGAATCGCGACCGCATCGACACGCTGCTCAACGAGTCGCTGATGCTGGTGACGGCGCTCAATCCGCACATCGGTTACGACAAGGCCGCGCAGATCGCCAAGAAGGCGCACAAGGAAGGCACCACGCTCAAGGCCGCCGCGCTCGCGCTCGGCCACGTGACCGAGCAGCAGTTCGACGAGTGGGTGAAGCCCGGCGAGATGGTCGGCAACCTGAAGGGCTGAGCGCAGACGCACGTGCAGAATAAGCCCTGAATCAAGGGCTGAAATGCAGAACGGGCGGCGAGGATCGAACCTCGCCGCCCGTTTTTTATTCCGCCATTGTGTGCGTCAGACTTCGCCCTTCGCCACTTCTTCCGGCTTCAGTTCGACGATCGCGTCGAGCGCTTCCTTCACGTCGAGCGCGTATTTCGCGAGGCGTTTCTGCTCGTCGGTTTCCGGCACGAAGGTCGGGACGGGAATCGGATTGCCGTTTTCGTCGACGGCCACGAACACGATCAGGCAATCGGTCGTCAGACGCAGCTGGCCGCTCTTCGGGTCGCCCGCGTGCACGGTGATGTGGATGTGCATCGACGTACGGCCCGTGGCCACTACGCGCGCGCGCAGCTCGACCATGTTGCCGACGAGGATCGGACGGCGAAAGCGGATATTGCCCACGCTCACCGTCACGCAATAGCGGCCCGACCAGACGGCCGCGCAGGCATACGCGGTTTCGTCGATCCACTTCATCAAGGCACCGCCGTGGACTTTGCCGCCGAAATTCACCGAGGTCGGTTCGGCAAGGAAGCGGAACGTCGTTTCCGAACGGTCCAGCGGCTGGGAAGGCGTACTCATATCGGCTCCGCTCGTGTGGGATTTTTTGCGCTTGCGCTGCGTGGAATCGTCGCAGCGATTCGTTTATAGGAGCGACCGATTATACGAGCGCAATAAGGCAACCGCAGCCGTGCTTTTGGTACGGATGTTTTGCAGATTCGTTGAAAACCCGGCGCGGCGCTTGTGCGGAAATTTCGCCGATATTTTGGGGATTTTTCGCGGATTTTCGTCTAAGCGCGCGCTTCACGCCGCCGAAAACCGCGCGCGATAGTCGACCGGCAGCACGCCATAGCGCCGCTCGAACGCGCGGCGCAGGTTCTGCTCGCTGCCGAAACCGCAGTCGGCGGCAATACGTTTGACAGGCCGACGCGATTGCGCGAGCGCGTGCGCGGCCGCTTCGATGCGCATCGCGGCCACAGTGCGCGCCGGCGTGCGCCCCACCGCTTCCACGTAACGGCGCGCGAACGTGCGCGGGCTCATGCGCGCTTCCTCGGCGAGCCGCTCCACGCTCAGCTCGACATGCAGATTCGCAGCCATCCAGCCGTGCAGCGCCTCGAACGCGCCGCCCGCCGCGCTCTGCGCTTCGAGCGTCTCGCTGAACTGCGCCTGACCGCCCGGACGCTTCATGAACACGACGAGTCGGCGCGCCGCCTGCATCGCGACCGCGTGACCGTAGTCCTCCTCGATCAGTGCGAGCGACAGGTCGATGCCCGCCGTCACGCCCGCCGACGTCCAGACCGCGCGGCCGTCACGCTCGTCGCGCAGCCAGATCGGCTCCGGATCGACATCGATTTGCGGATAGCGGCGCGCGAGCTGCGCCGCGTTGCGCCAGTGCGTCGTGGCGCGGCGACCGTCGAGCAAACCGGCGGCGGCCAGATAGAACGCGCCCGTGCAGACCGAGGCGACCCGGCGCGCGCGCGGCGCGGCGTCCGCGATCCACGCGACCAGCGCGGGATCGGGCACGGTCGTGTCGTCGATGGGAATGCCGGGGACGATCAGCGTGTCGATGGTGGCAGGGTCGATCGTATCGAGCCGCGCGGTGACGACGGGCAGGCCCGCGAAGGTCGGCAGCACGCCGCCCGCCAGCGAGGCGACGGTGACGCGGTAGGCGTGTGCTTCGGTTGATGAAAGCGTCGGCGATTGCCGTGCCGAGGCCGCGCGCACCGCCAGTTCGGCGCGCCAGAACGCCTCGACGGGGCCGCAGGCATCGAGCAGCACGAGTTCGGGCGCGACCGCGAAAACCACGTGCCGCGCGGAAGAGGAAAAAGTCATGGCGCCAACCTGCGACGTAGCCGGGAACGCACCATCATCGCATGGGCGCATGTGGCAGTTACGTCAAGCTGGCATCAATTTCTGCCAACGCGTCCGACGGCGAGAACGCGCGCAGAGCTCTCAGTTGCGAACCGAAATGCCTTGATCGATCGTGCCGTACATGGTGATGCCGCTCGCGCTGCTGCTCGCCGGCGTGCCGCCTGCGCAGGCCGCGCACAGCAGCGTGAGCGCGGCGAGCGCGCCAATGGCCAGAATCCGTTTCATGACTGCCTGCCTGCTTCGAGTGAGGATCCAATTTTAGCGCGCGGGCCCGAGGCGATTCAGTTTCGCGGGCGCAGCGATATTTCACGTCACGCTGAAACGTCGAATGTCGATGTTCGCTACAGTGAGGACATGGGCCGCCGCGCCCGCAACACACCGACAAGGAGCCGCCATGATCCTTCCCGCCAGCGACGACACCCAGCATTTCCCCGGCCTCGCCCGCGTCGCCGCCCTGCTCGCCGATCCCGGCCGCGCCGCCATGTTGTGGTCGCTGATGGACGGCAGCGCGCGCCCCGCCGGCGAACTCACGCTGATCGC
>NZ_JAAGPN010000388.1:0-5651 GCF_017104805.1 Paraburkholderia sp. Ac-20347
GCGCAGCCGATGCACCGCCCAGCGCCAGCACGAAACGCGCGCCGTCGCGACCCGCGCTCAGCCACACGCGCGTGCCCGCCGCGAGCCGGATCGACTCGCCCGCGCGCAGCCAGTAATCGTCGGCGTCGCCGCCCATCGTGAGCCAGAGTTCGCCCTCGCTCACCTGCAGTTGCATCGCCTGCGCGAGCCGCCAGCTTTCGGCGGGCTCGCCGTGCTCCAGTTCGAAAATCCGGATTTCGCGCATTGCCGTGCTCCTTGGGTGCATTTTGTCGTCGGGCCGGGCTCGCATTCGTCATGTGACTTCGCCATGTTTATGCCGTTTCCATCAGACTGCGAAACGTCTTGAAGCCCCTGCCCGGTTGGAGCATTATTGCCCTCGGCATCTCGCCAACCCATGCACAGTTCCGAACAGTTCACGCGGAACTGTGCAGTGAAAAAACCGGACACTTGCGCGCAGGCCGCCCATGAAACTCGAACTCGACCGCGCCAGCGACGTCCCGCTCACCGAGCAGATCGTCGCCGGCGTGCAAACGTGGATCCGCTCGCGTTCGGCGCATCCGGGCGCGCGCCTGCCGTCGATCCGACAGCTCGCCGCCGATTACCGCATCAGCCGCTTTCCGGTGATCGAGGCCTACGACCGCCTCGTCTCGCTCGGTTATCTCGACTCGCGGCACGGTTCGGGCTTTTATGTGAGCGAACACGCGCGGCTCGGGCTCGCGGGGCTCGGTTCCTGCGATCTCTCGAACGCCGCCGAGGAATCAGGCCATCTGCTCGCGCAACTGAACCTGCCGGGCGAGGCGCTGCAGCTCGACAGCGGCTCGGTGCCGCAAGCGTGGCGCGACACCGACGCCATCGGTCAGGCGATCCGCCACGTCTCGCGCACCGATCCGTCCAGTCTCGTCGACTACGGCCCGCCGCTCGGCGACGCCACGCTGCGCGAGCATCTGCGCAACCGCCTCGCGCCGCTCGGCATCGCCGCCGACACGCAGCAGATCCTCATCACCGAAGGCGCGAGCGAGGGCATCGACCTGCTGATGCGCTATCTGCTCAAGCCCGGCGACACCGTGTTCGTCGAGGATCCCGGCTACTACAACCTGTACGGACTGCTGAAGCTGCACGGCGTGCGGCTCGTCGGCATCACGCGCACGGCGAGCGGGCCGGATCTCGACCATCTGCATGCGATGCTCGCGCAGCACCGGCCGCGCGCGTTCTTCGTCAACACCGTGTTCCACAATCCGACCGGCACGACGATCTCGCCGCCCGTGGCGTTCCGGCTGCTGCAACTCGCGCGCGAGCACGGCTTCAGCATCGTCGAAGACGATATCTACGCCGATTTCCAGGCCGATCCCACCGACCGGCTCGCGGCGCTCGACCAGTTCGAACGCGTGATTTACGTGGGCGGACTGTCGAAAACGCTGTCGTCCTCGCTGCGCGTGGGTTACGTCGTCGCAAACCCGGCCGTCGTGCGCGATCTCGCCTCGATCAAGGCGCTCACGAGCATCAGCGGGTCGCGCTTCACGCAGGCCGTGGCGGCCACGCTGCTCGAACGCGGCGCGTACCGCAAGTATCTGGAGCGCCTGCGCCGCCGGCTGGGCGAGACGCTCGGCGCGGCCACGCGCTCGCTCGAAGAACACGGCTGGGAGCTGTTCACCGCGCCGTCCGCCGCACGCGCCGCGCAAGCCACCGGGCTCGCGCACACGCAGACGGGCGGCAAGTTCCTGTGGTCGCGCGTGCCGCATATCGACGACTCCGCGCGACTCGCGGCCTGCGCCGAAGCGTTCGGCGTGAGCGTATCGGCGGGCAGCCATTTCCGCCCGCACGGCGAGCCGTGTCCGTGGCTGCGCATCAACGCGGCGTTCGCGCTCGATCCGCGCGCGCAGGCGTTCTTCGCGGCGGCGGCGAGGCTCGACGCCTGAGCACGCAACCGCGCGGCACGCGACGAACGGGACGACCGCGACAATCCCGCCGCCGCTACGCGCGCCGTCGCGCCGCCTTCTCTACAATGGCGGCTGCCAGACACCGCCAGCGCCTCCGCCTTCGCCCATGTCCGACACGTCCACTGCCGCCTCGCCTTCCACGCCCTCCGCCCGCAAGCTCTCCGTGATGCTGTGGCTCGTCGCCACCGGCTTCTTCATGCAGACGCTCGACTCGACCATCGTCAACACGGCGCTGCCCGCGATGGCCGACAGCCTCGGCGAACTGCCGCTGCGCATGCAATCGGTCGTGATCGCCTATTCGTTGACGATGGCGGTGATGATCCCCGTCTCCGGCTGGCTCGCGGACAAGCTCGGCACGCGCCGCGTGTTCATGGGCGCGATCTTCGTGTTCACGATCGGCTCGCTGCTCTGCGCGAGCGCGCACACGCTGAACCAGCTCGTGCTCTCGCGCATCGCGCAGGGCGTGGGCGGCGCGATGCTGCTGCCGGTCGGACGCCTCGCCGTGCTGCGCACCTTTCCCGCCGAACGCTATCTGCCCGCGCTCTCGTTCGTGGCGATCCCGGGCCTGATCGGTCCGCTGATCGGCCCGACGCTCGGCGGCTGGCTCGTGCAGATCGCCTCGTGGCACTGGATCTTCCTGATCAACGTGCCGGTGGGCGTGATCGGCTGCCTGTTCACTTTCATCTTCATGCCCGACAGCCGCAACGCCGACACGCCGAAGTTCGACCTGCCCGGCTATCTGCTGCTGGTCGCGGGCATGGTGACGATCTCGTTCGCGCTCGACGGCCGCTCCGAACTGGGCATTCCGCAAGCGACCGTGCTGGTGCTGCTGATCGTCTCGCTGGCCGCCTTCGTCGCCTACGGGCTGCACGCGCAACGCTCGCCGCGGCCGATCTTCTCGCTCGATCTGTTCAGGATCCATACCTTCAGCGTGGGGCTGCTCGGCAACCTGTTCGCGCGGATCGGCAGCGGCGCGATGCCGTATCTGATTCCGCTGCTGCTGCAAGTCGCGCTCGGCTACACGCCGTTCGAGGCGGGCCTGATGATGCTGCCGGTCGCGGCGGCGGGCATGTTCTCGAAGCGCCTCGTCACCTATCTGATCACGCGCTACGGCTACCGCCGCGTGCTGGTGATCAACACGGTGCTGGTCGGCCTGATGATGGCGAGCTTCGCGCTCTCGACGCCGCACGAGCCGCTGTGGCTGCGCCTCGTGCAACTGGCCGTGTTCGGCGCCGTGAATTCGATGCAGTTCACCGCGATGAACACGCTCACGCTCAAGGACCTCGGCATGGGCGGCGCGAGCAGCGGCAACAGCCTGTTCTCGCTCGTGCAGATGCTCTCGATGAGTCTCGGCGTGACGGTCGCGGGCGCGCTGCTCACGACCTTCACGGGGCTGATCGCGCACATGACCGCGTCCAACGTGATTCCGGCGTTCCACGCCACGTTCGTGTGCGTGGGCATTATCACGGCGGCCTCGTCGTGGATCTTCGGCCAGCTCTCCGACGACGTGCGCCACGCCGCGAAAAAGACCGATCCGTCCGAGCGCACCTGAGCGGCAAATTCCTGGCAAACGCCAGGCAAACGCCAGGCAAACGCGCGGCCATTGCGCTCGCAGAGGCCGCCTGAAAACACCGCCTGATACCGCGCTCAAATCCGCTACGGAAAAACCCGCGACCGCCGCGCACCAGGCCGGTGCACGGCGCGCTCCGCGCGGTGCGCGCATTGGCCGCGAAGGCTCGCCGCCAGTGCCTGCGCGGCCTCCGCAACGCCCTCACCGACTATCCGTAAAACGCCGATATCCCGTGCGCATGGCCCGACCGGCTGTGTGTCGGGACTCGCATACTTTTTGCACGGCTATCCTGTAATGTAAACTCGACGTTCGCGCGCGCGGTCCTGTGCCGGCCAAGGCGCGCGTCACCCAGGCCTATGAACAGCATGATCGACCTCGATCCTCCCGGCTATCAGTCGCGTCCCGTCGCGGGCGAAGAAGGCGCCCGGCGCACCGTACTCTACGGCGGATACACCGTGTTCAGCGTGTTCCAGCCGGTGTTTTCGGTCGCCCACCGCCGCGCGATCGGCTATCACGCGTCGCTGCGCGCGCACGACGAGCACGGCCAGCAGGTGCCGTCGCAGGAAGTGTTCACGCAGGCCGCGCGCCGCGGCGATCTGCTCGAACTGGGACGGCTCGCGGAGTCGCTGCATCTGGGCAACTTCAACGCCTTCGACTCGCACGACGAATGGCTCTTCCTGAGCCTGCACCCCGCCGCGCTGATGGACACGAGCTACGGCGACGCCCTGCTCGCCGGCATCAAGGCGCTCGGGCTGCAGCCGCAGCGCGTGGTGCTGGAAGTGTCGGAACAGGCGGGCGGCGAGAACTCGCGTTTCGCGGAGATCATCGACGGGCTGCGCAAGGCGGGTTTCGTGATCGCGCTCGACGGCTTCGGCGCCAAGCATTCGAACATCGACCGCGTCTGGCAGCTGCGTCCCGACATCGTCACGCTCGACCGCAGCCTGCTCGCGCAGGCGAGCCGCCACGCGCACATCGAACGCGTGCTGCCGGGGCTGGTGTCGATGCTGCACGAGTCCGGTCAACTGGTGCTGGTCGGCGGCCTCTCGACGGAGCGCGACGCGCTGATCGCACTCGAAAGCAATGCCGATTTCGTGCAGGGCGCGTACTTCGCGCGGCCCGACGTCGAACCCGTGCCGCCCGCCACGGCGGCGCATCTGATGGACGATCTGTCGGCGCGTCTGCGCGAGCGCGTGAGCGCGCGCGAGCGGGCGCAATCGGCGCGCCTCGCGCCCTACGTTAGCGCGCTGCAGGCGGCTGCGAGCCAACTGGCCGCGGACGCGAGCATGAGCGACGCCACGCTGCCGCTGCTCGGTCTCGGCGAGACGGCGCGCTGTTTCCTGCTGGACGCCTCGGGCCGCCAGATCGGCGACAACGTGCTGCCCGACGGCCGCACCTCGCAGCGCGCCAAGCGCTTCCGTCCGCTGCTGCATTCGGAGGGCGCGAGCTGGGAGCGCCGGCCCTACTTCATCGCCGCGATGAAAGCGCCCGGCAGCGTGCAGTTCACGCCGCCCTATCTGTCGATCAACGAGGCGCACCTGTGCGTGACTGCTTCGATCGCCGCGCAGACGTCGCAAGGCTTGCAGGTGCTCTGCGTCGACATCAACTGGGAAGCCGCGCAGCGCGTCTAGGCGATGGCGAGCGGGCGCGCGATCAGCGTCGGCCCGTCCTGCATCGACGATGACGCCGCCGCGAGGGTTTGCGCCGCGCGCATGCTGGCTTGCGTTCGTGCTTGCGTCCGTGCTTGCGCCTGCATCGACGCGCCGTTCGCCATGAAGCGCGCCAGCAACGTGCGAACGGCCTGCGCGCCGTAAGTCTGGAAATCGCGATTGGCCGCGCTGAAGTCCGCGCCCCGTGCCGCCACGCACACGACCGGCGCGGCCCGTCCGTCGTCATCCTCCCGCACATGCAGCCACGCCGCCAGCGCGCCGTCTTGCGCAATCAGCGCGACGCCCGGCGCGCCATCGAGCATGAGCGTTTCGGCATGCAGCGCGTGAACCTCCGTCGCCTCGCCGGCCTGCGTAAGCGCGGTCGCGGTCACGCCGAGCAGATCGAGCAGGCCAGCGCGGTCCTGCGTGTGCAGCACCTCGCGCAGGCGGTCGACCGCGAGCGCGTGGCGCGCCGTATCGGCGGGCGCGGACTGCGGC
>NZ_JAAGPN010000389.1:0-5297 GCF_017104805.1 Paraburkholderia sp. Ac-20347
TGACGCGGCGCGGCATGCTCGGGCTCGGGCGGCGGCGTCATCTGCGCCTGCGCGAACGCGCCGAACGCGCGCAGCGTGGAGAGCGTCGCGCGCTGCACTTCGAGCGCCTGGATCGCCGACTGCAGCATGCTCAGATTGAGCTTGAGCCACTGCTCGACGGCGCGCAGATCGGTGATGCGCTTGTCGAGTTCCTCGATGTTGGTCAGCGGCGTCATCATGTCGGACATCATCGAAAGCGACGGCCCGAGCCCCTGCCCCGCGCCCGGCTCGCTGCCGGGAAACGCGCTGCCGAACGGCGTGAGGCGCATCATCCCCCACATGCGGTCGAGCATTTCGGCGGGCGGAAAACCGGGAAAGCCCGGGAACGGCGGAACGGCGCCTGCGGAATCGGTCATGCGGATCTCCCTCGCTTGGATGAATGGACGCGCGCGCGGCGCACGCCCATCGCTACTGTTACGTACGGCGTGGACAGCACGTTTCGATCATACCGCGCACGTGAGCATCGGTAATGCGCCGACAACACGCCGACACCTTATACGCCGCGCCGCTCGAATGACCCATCAGAACGGATCGCCGCCCGGAAAGTCCGGCGCGCGACGCTCGCGCAGCGACTGCACGCCCTCGCGCACGTCCGGCCCCGAGAAGCCCATGAATTCGAGCGCGAGCGAGGTATCGAAGTTCGGTCCCGCTTGCCGCAGCCAGTTGTTGAGCGCGTACTTGGTCCAGCGCAGCGCCGTCTGCGAGCCGCTCGCCAGCCGCTTCGCCACCTCGAACGCCTTCGGCAGCAAGTCGTTTTCGTCGACGGCCAGCGACACGAGCCCGATGCGCTCCGCCTCCTCGCCGCTCACCGGCTCGCAGAGCAGCAGGTAATACTTCGCCTTCGCCATACCGCACAGCAGCGGCCAGACGATCGCAGCGTGATCGCCGGCGGCCACGCCCAGTCGCGTATGCCCGTCGATGATGCGCGCGCTTTTCGCGGCGATCGAAATATCGGCGAGCAGCCCCGCGACGAGACCCGCGCCCACGGCCGGTCCGTGCATCGCCGAGACGATCGGCTTGCTGCAATTGATAACGTTGTAGACGAGATCGCGCGCCTCGCGCCAGACACGCGCGCGCACGTCGAAATGCAGCGCCATGTCTTCGACGAGCGCGAGATCGCCGCCCGCCGAAAAGCCCTTGCCCTCGCCGCGAATCACGGCCACGCGCGCGTCCGGATCGCGGTCGACGTCGCGCCAGATTTCGGCGAGTTCGCGATGCATGTTCGCATCGGCGGTGGCGAGGCCGCTCTTGTTCGTGCCTTCGCCGCTCATCACGATCTCGACGATGCCGTGCGGATGCCGACGCACCTGCAGGGCGTGATAGCGGGCGTAAAAGGTGTCGTTCATGGGCCGCTCCTTGCTGATCTTGCTGATTTATTTCGGATTACCAATTTACTCGACAACTGCTGCGTACACGCCTCAATGCGGCTGCCAGATCCATTTGCCGTTTTCGATTTCGACCATCACGCGCGCGCGGGCGTCGAGGCCGAGGTGATCGGTCGTGCTCATGTTGACGACGCCATTGGTCGTCTGCAGACCGCGCGTGGCTTCGATGGCGTCGCGCAGCGCATGACGGAACGCACGCGTGCCGGGCGCCGCCGACTTCAGCGCGACGGGAATCGCGCTGTCGAGCAGCAGGCCCGCGTCCCACGCATAAGCGCCGAACGCCGACACCGATCCCGCGCCGTATCGCGCTTCGTAACGCGCGATGTAGTCGAGCGCGAGACGCCGCTCGGGCCGGTTGTCGGGCAGTTGCGCGGCCACCAGCACCGGACTCGCGGGCAGGAACGTGCCGTTGCAGTCGGCGCCGCACACGCGCAGGAAATCGCGATTGCCGACACCGTGATTGTGATAGACGAGGCCCGTGTAGCCGCGCTCCTTGAGCGCCTTCGGCGGCAGCGCGGCGGGCGTGCCGGCCGCGCCCACCACCACGGCGTCGGGCTTCGCGGCGACGATGCGCAGTGCCTGCCCCGTCACGCTCGCATCGGTGCGATTGAAGCGCTCGTTCGCGACGACGCGAATCCCGTGCGCCTGCGCCGCCTTCGCGACTTCGGCGTAGAACGCGTCGCCGAGCGCGTCGGCCTGACCGATGTACGCGAGCGTCTTGACGTTGTGCGCGGCGGCGTGTTCGGCGATCGCGCCCGCCATCATCGCGTCGGTCTGCGGCGTCTTGAACATCCAGTGGCGCTTGTCGTCGACGGGCTCGATGATCTTCGCCGACGAGGCCAGCGAGATCGTCGGCGTTTCGCCTTGCGCGATCACGTCGAGCATCGCCAGCGTGTTGGGCGTGATCGACGAACCGATGATCGCGTCCACGTGCTGCTCGTCGATGAGCTTCTTGGTGTCCTGCACGGCTTGCGTCGTGTCGGACGCATCGTCGAGCACGATGTACTGCACCTGCTGGCCCGCGATCTGCGTGGGCAGCATCGCGGCGGTATCGCGCGCCGGAATGCCGAGCGACGCGGCCGGGCCTGTCAGCGAAAGCACGAGACCGATCTTGATCTGCGCGAACGCGAGCGAAGGCAGCGCGAACAGCGCGAGCAATGAAAGCGGCGGGATAAAAAACGCAAGAGGCGAAACGACGGACGCCACGGAAAAGCGGCGGGTGCGAGAGCGCGGCATGGTGTCTCCGGTCGATCGCGCGGCAGCCTCGCGGCGGCGCGGATCGCGTGATGTTCGACGAGCGTATTCTGCGTACGGCTTCGATGCGGCTACGGCTTTTCCAGCGTGTTCTACAGCCTTGCTCTACGACATTGTTCTACCGCGCGCCGCGCGAGGCGGCGCACGCTTCAGCGCGTTTGCCAGCGCGTTTGCCAGTGTAGCCGCACGCGGCGCGCGCGGCATCCGGCGAAACCCTTTCAGGCGCCCGGCATGCGCCGACGCGCGCTCACTCGCCGCCGAGCGGCGCGACGGCCTGATCGATCGCGCCGAAGATCGACTTGCCCGCGTCGTCGAGCATCTCGATCTTCACGGAATCGCCGAACTTCATGAAGCCCGTGCTCGCCTCGCCGTGCTCGATGGTTTCGAGGCAGCGCTTCTCGGCGATGCAGCAGTAGCCGCGCTTCGCGTCCTTGTTCGAGACCGTGCCCGAGCCGACGATCGCGCCGGCGCGCAGGTTGCGCGTCTTCGCCGCGTGCGCGATCAGCTGGCCGAAGTGGAACACCATGTCGGTGCCCGCGTCGGGCTGGCCGACCTTCTTGTTGTTCCACCAGACCAGCATCGGCAGATGCACGCGGCCTTCGCGCCAGTGCTCGCCGAGTTCGTCGGGCGTGACGAAGACCGGCGAAAACGACGTGGCCGGCTTGCTCTGGAAGAAGCCGAAACCCTTCGCGAGTTCGGCGGGAATCAGGTTGCGCAGCGACACGTCGTTGACGAGGCCGACGAGGCGCACGGCCTTGAGCGCTTCGTCGGCGCTCGCGCCCATCGGCACGTCGCCGGTGATCACCGCCACTTCCGCTTCGAAGTCGATGCCGAAAGCTTCCGAGGCGCACACGATGTCGTCGGTCGGGCCGATGAAATCGTCGCTGCCGCCCTGGTACATGAGCGGATCGGTCCAGAACTCGGGCGGCATCTCCGCGCCGCGCGCGCGCCGCACCAGCTCGACGTGGTTCACGTACGCCGAGCCGTCGGCCCACTGATAGGCGCGCGGCAGCGGCGCCATGCAGTCGCGGGCGTCGAAGCTGAAGGTGTTGCGGGCGCGGCCCTGGTTGAGCGCTTCGTAGAGATCGAGCAGTTGCGGCGCGTAGAAGCGCCAGTCGTCGAGCACGCGCTGCAACGTGGGCGCGATCGCATCGGCGATGGCGGCGCTGCGCAGGTCGCGGGAAACGACGATCAGCTGGCCGTCGCGGGTGCCGTCCTTCAGCGTGGCAAGTTTCATGTGGTGAGGCGTGGATGACTATAGAGGAAATGTATTCTACGATGGTGAATCGGCGCGACCCAAGCAGCGCGCCGGTTTGCCTGACACGTTGCTTGTCCGTTGCCTGAATCCGCCGCGCCCCGATCCGCCCCGACGACCGCCTCACGCACCTCGACACCTTCATGCCGAAGTCCCCCCGCACCGCGCTCAGCGCCCACACTCTCGCCGCATCCACGGCCCTCGCCGACACCGATGCCGATCTCGACGACATCAACGAAAGCGCGGAACACGGCGAAGGCGGCGAGGAAAAACTGCGCTCGGGCATCCAGTCGATCGAAGTGGGTTTCCGCCTGCTCGAGGTGCTGACGAACGAGCCGCGCGCGATGATGCTGCGCGACCTCGCGCAACGCGCGGGCATGAGCCCGGCGAAGGCGCATCGCTATCTCGTGAGCTTTCTGCGCCTCGGCATGGTCGCGCAGGATCCGCTGTCCGGGCGCTACGAACTCGGCGGTTTCGCGCTGCAACTCGGCCTCGCGCGGCTCGCCCGCGTGGACGGCGTGAAGCTCGCGCGCCTCGCGCTGGCCGAACTGCGCGACGCGCTCGACATCACCGTGGGCATCGCCGTGTGGGGCAACCAGGGGCCGACCGTCGTGCACTGGCTGGAATCGACGCATCCGGCCAAGGCGTCGCTCAAGCTCGGCGACGTCATGCCGATGCTCAGCTCCGCGACCGGCCTGCTGTTCGCCGCCTATCTGCCGCGCAGCAAGACCGCGCCGATGATCGAGCGCGAACTGGGCAGCGCGCAGCACTTCTCGTACGGCTCGACGCCGCGCACGGCCGACGAACTCGAACGCGCGCTCGCCGACGTGCGCGAGCACGGCGCGGCGCGCGTCGAAGGCATGCTGCTGCCGACCATCCACGCGTTCTGCACGCCGGTGTTCGACGCGAGCGGCGAACTGGCGCTCGGACTGATCGCGCTCGGCCACGAAGGGGCGTTCGATATCGGCTGGAATGGCGCAGTGGATACGGCGCTGCGTGCGTGCGCCGATAAACTCTCGTACGAATTGGGGTACAGCCCCGTGGAACGCTGACGGAACGGCGGCACGCGGCGCGCGCGCGGGGTGAGCTTTTGTTCGCACTGGCGCGCCTTTTTGCAGCGTGTGGGTGCGACATGTCACAGTAACGCCTGCGACTCACCCCATCCCAACCCAACGCTCCGATGTCCACCTCCGCCACCGAAAACCGCCGCAACCCCGCCGGATCGCGCCCCTGGCGCTGGGTGGCCGTGTTCGTCGCGGTGACGGTGCTGCACTGGCTCGCCGCCGAGTGGTTCGAGCGTCATCACGGCGCGCCGCCGTCGGCCGAGAAAGTGCATGTGCCCGTGCAGGTGCGTCTGCTCAAGA
>NZ_JAAGPN010000390.1:0-5478 GCF_017104805.1 Paraburkholderia sp. Ac-20347
GGCGCGGCTGCGCGCGCTGCGCATCGTGGCCAGCGAAGGGCCGGAGGACGTCGAGCCGGATCCCGCAACGGAGCCGCTGTCGTCAGGCGCGCCGGGCGCGGGCGGCCCCGAAGTGCTCTACGCGTTCTACAACGTGCTGACGCCCGGCGATGCCTCGGCGGCCGAGCCGCACGCCGTCGCGGCCCTGATGTTCTATCACCCGCGTTCGGCGCCGGCCGTGGACGAGCAGGTGCTCGCCGAAGCGTTCGACCTCTCGCCGGCCGAATGCCGGATCGTGCATCTGCTGGTGGAAGGGCACACGCAGAAGGAGATCGCCGCGCGCGTGGGCGTGCAGCACGACACGGTGCGCAAGCAACTGCAGTCGATCTTTCAGAAGACCGCCACGCGCCGCCAGCCCGATCTCCTGCGTCTGCTGATGAATCTGCCGTCCTGCGCGCCGCCGGGCGGCTGAAGGACGCAAACGGCGCCCGGAGGTCGAGGCGCTCGACACATTCCGGGCGCGGACCTCGCCGACGCGCTTACTTCGCGCGGCAGGCGAAGACGAGCGTGTACACGTCGCCGTTGGTCGAATTGTCGACGGTGTCATACGTGCCGCCGCAGCGAGCACGGGCCTGCTGCACGCAGGAATCGCGATCGCCGGCCGCAGGACACTGGACCTGGACCGTCGGGCGGCCATCGGACAGAAACAGCGGCGGGCCGCTGCTGCACGCGGACAGCGCCGCGAGCAACGCGCAGGCGCCTGCCGCGAAAGGCAGCCTGCGAAAACGGAACAACGACGAACCGAAACGAGTCATGGAGTACCCCGGGGGCTTTCTAGTTTTTCGACGATGCGATTGTGCCATGCCCGCTCGCGCCTGCGCGGCATCCGGGGCGCATCGACGTGCGCGGGGGCGAGGTTCAGTGCGCCGGAGCGGATGACCCAGCGGGCGCAGGCGTCAGCGTCTTGTAGGGCAACGGCGCGCGCGGATCGGCGGCGAGGCGCACGAACACCTGCTCGACATCGGCGATCGCGCCCAGCCGACGCTCCAGCGCCGCGCGGTCGAACGCGGCAGGCGCACAGCCCTCCGCGTAGACGAAGCGCCGCTGCACCGTGATCCAGATGCTGGTGCCCGCGAGCGAGGCGTCGTCGGCGAAGGCGGCGCGGACGGCGTTCGCGATGTCGGCGTCGTAGAGGTAGGAATTCGGCTTCGTGCACTTGTGCGCGAGCCAGCAGGTGGTGCCGCGCTCGACGCGATAGTGGGCGTCGTCGTCGGCTTCGGCCTTGCTCATGCGCGGACCGAGCGGCTGCGGACACGCGCTCGACGCCGACGACAGCGCGAAGAACGGATCGTTGTACCAGTTGCGCATGTCGCCGTCCTGCGCCCAGGCCGACATCGAGATCGCAATCGCCATCGATGCGGCCATCGATGCCGCCATCGATGCGGCCGCAATCGTGCTTCGACACGCACCGCGCGCGCCGCTTGCCGCCCTCGCTGACCGTACGCGCATCGCCCTCTCCTTGCCGCGCTCCTCGCCGTGTCCGATGCTCGCCGCGCTATTCGCGCGCGTCAAGGCGCACCGCGCAATCTCCCTCGCGAGCGCGAGCCGATTCGGTACAATCGCTGCGGCGCACCATGAACGGCCGGTGCAGCCAAAGATATGCAATAGAAGTGCATCAACGAAGTGCAACACGCATTGCAGGAGACTCCATGTCGTTCATTATCGTTCTCGCGGCCCTGGCATTTCTGATGCTTGCGGCCTATCGCGGTTACAGCGTGATTCTGTTCGCGCCTGTCGCCGCCCTCGCCGCCGTCTTGCTCACCGATCCCGCGGCCGTCGCGCCCGTGTTCTCCGGCATCTTCATGGAGAAAATGGTGGGCTTCGTGAAGCTCTATTTCCCCGTGTTTCTGCTCGGCGCCGTGTTCGGCAAGGTCATCGAGCTGTCGGGTTATTCGGAGTCGATCGTCGCGGCCGCCATCCGCTATATCGGCCGCTCGCGCGCCAATGCGGTGATCGTGGCCGTCTGCGCGCTGCTCACTTATGGCGGCGTCTCGCTGTTCGTGGTGGTGTTCGCGGTCTATCCGTTCGCCGCCGAGCTGTATCGCCAGAGCGGCATTCCCAAGCGCCTGATGCCGGGCGCGATCGCGCTCGGCGCGTTCTCGTTCACGATGGATTCGCTGCCCGGCACGCCGCAGATCCAGAACATCATCCCGACGACGTTCTTCAAGACGACCGCGTGGGCCGCGCCCGCGCTCGGCGTGATCGGTTCGCTGTTCATCATCGTGGTGGGGCTCACGTACCTCGAATGGCGCCGCCGCAGCGCGATGGCCAAAGGCGAAGGCTACGGCACCTCGCTCGTGAACGAGCCCGAGCACGTGCAGACCGACCATCTGCCGAATCCGCTGCTGGCCGTCGCGCCGCTCGTGCTGGTGGGCGTGGCGAACTTCTTCCTGACGCGCTGGATTCCGCAATGGTACGGCGACACCTACACGATCGCCCCCGACGTGCTGCCCGGCATCCACGCGCCTGTGACCACGACGGTCAAGCAGGTTGTGGCGATCTGGTCGGTCGAAGGCGCGCTGCTGCTCGGCATCGTGTTCGTGGTCCTGACGGCGTTCACGCGCGTGAAGGATCGCTTCGCGGTCGGCACGAAAGCGGCCGTGGCGGGCGCGCTGCTCGCGTCGCTCAATACCGCATCGGAATACGGATTCGGCGGCGTGATCGCGGCGTTGCCCGGCTTTATCGTGGTGAGCAACGCGCTCAAGAGCATTCCGAATCCGCTCGTGAACGCCGCCGTTTCGGTGAGCGCGCTCGCGGGCATTACGGGCTCGGCGTCGGGCGGCATGAGCATCGCGCTCGCGGCCATGTCCGATCTGTTCATCAAGAGCGCGCAGGCCGCGCACATTCCGCTCGACGTACTGCATCGCGTAGTGGCGATGGCCAGCGGCGGCATGGACACGCTGCCGCACAACGGCGCGGTCATCACGCTGCTGGCGGTGACCGGGCTCACGCACCGCGAGTCGTACCGCGATATTTTCGCGGTCACGGTGATTAAAACGCTCGCGGTGTTCTTCGTGATTGCGGTGTTCTATACGACGGGGATTGTTTAAGTCCTTTGTTGCGTTTTTGTTGTGTTCGCGATCGTTGCTGAAGCAACGACAGTTTGACGCTGACGCACAAACTCTGCTTTTAAATTCTCCTGCGAAACGTACTGCGCCAGGCTCGGCGCTGCTACGTTTCGCTCACTCCCGTCGCAAGCTGTCTTCCTCAAGACCTGAAAATACCAACGCCACCGCAGTCGCCTTCCTTTGCATTCAGAGCAGAATAAATTCAATGCAAATTGCATTTATGTAATTCATAAGAATGCAATTTGAAGGCAATTTGAATCAATTTCCCGCCTCGAATTTCTGTAGTTCCACGACAGCTCGAAAAACAATAAAGAATTGGATCCCGCTGCCGTAAATCAACCATGTCTGCGTTGGGTAAGCCGTGTTTAGCGACCAGACATCTTGGTGTTTCAAACAATTCAAAACCTACCGGGGATAATGAAATGACGAAGTTCTATCGAACCCTGTCGCTCTCTGTCGGCGTCGCGATGCTTGCAGCAGGATGCGCATCGGGTCCGCAGTACAAAGACGTGGCATCGTCGATACCGACGCTCGCTGCCGATCACGGCCGCATCTACTTTTTCCGCTCCGACAGTTTCGGCGGCGCCATGATCCAGCCCGAGATCAAGCTTAACGACAAGGTCGTCGGACGCTCCGTTCCGGGTGGATTCTTCTACGTAGACGAGACGCCTGGCGACTATACGGTGTCGACCACGACGGAGACGAAGAAAGAAGTAACGTTCGCGCTCCACGCAGGCGATACGAAATACGTGCGGACGTCTATCAGCATGGGCATTCTGGTGGGACATATCACGCCGACACTGGACGATCCGGACACCGCACCTCACGAGATCGAGCAGCTCAAATACATCGGCGCACCGGCGACTACCGCCGCCCGATAAAACTCATGAGTTGAACAGGCCGGACAAGCACTCTTCTGTATAGAGCCGGTAGACGCGGTTACGATTCACGCCCAAGCCTTGGCGTTCGAGCACCAGATGTACTCGACGTTATGGGACGCTCACTGGCAGAAGCTGATCGTAGCCGCCCTGTTCTAAGCGCCCATTCAGGAATCAAACCTGGATGCTTGAGCGATCCCAAACCCCATCACTTCCCCACATGCGGTCGCAGCGCCGCCAGCCAGCAGACCACCGCCACCGCACCCGCATCGGGCGACCCCACGGCGCGCGCGCCCAGATAACTCGCCCGCCCCACGCGCGGAAGCATATGCGCTGTCGCCTGCGCGCCATGCTCCGCCGCCGTCACCGCTTCGGCCCACGCGCGTTGCGCGTCGAGCCCTTGTTTCAGGGCCGATTCGAACGCGTTGCTCGCGGGAATCATCGCATCGAGCATCGTTCGGTCTCCTGCCTTTGCACCGCCGAGTTCGCTGATCGCGTCGATCGCGCCGCGCAGCGCCTGCGCCCATTCTTGCGCCGACGGTTGCGCCGATCCCTGCAGATGACGCGACGCACGCAGCAACGCCGTCGCGTAGAACGGCCCGGAACTGCCCGCGATCGCCTTGTGCAGACTCACGCCCAGCGACGACAACGCATCCGGTGCCGTAGCGAGCGCGTGCATCGGCGTGGCGTTCATTGCGTCGGCCGCGCGGCGCATGCTCGCGCCGAGGTCGCCGTCGCCAGCTTGTGCGTCGAGTTCGGCGAGCCGCAATTCGTTATCGGTCAACGCCTGGGCCACGGCATCGAGCGCCGCTTTGATGCGCGTCGCGCGTTCGGCGCCCGCCGCGTCGAGCACCGGCGCGGCATGGTCCTCGCGCTGCACGCCGGACGTATCGAGGCGCACCGTGCGATTCAGGCAGCCCTTGCCGGGCCACGCATGCGCTTCGGTCGCGGCGTCGAGCAGCGCGAGCTTGCCGTCGTCGACACGCATCAGCGAAATCGAACAGCCCGGCATATTCAGTGCCGATAAAAACGTGCCCGCCCACGCGCGCTCCACGCGCAACTCGCGGCGCGCGAGGCTCGCGCAAGCCGCGCGCAGCACGATGGCGAGTTCCATTTGCGGCGTTGCACCGAGACCGTTGACGAGCAGCACGACGCGCTCGCCGCGCGTGATCGCGAGTTCGTCGAGGACGTTCACGAGCAGCGCTTCGGTCAGTTCGTTCGCGGGCAACGGCGCGCTGCGCTCGACGCCTTTTTCGCCGTGTATGCCGAGGCCCAGTTCGATTTCATCGTCGGCGAGCGTGAAGCTCGATTGCGCGACGCCCGGCAGCGTGCAGCCGTCGAGCGCGACGCCCATCGTGCCGAGATTGGCCACCGCGTCGCGCGCCACGGCGGCCACCACTTCGAGCGTCGCGCCGCGCGCCGCCGCCGCGCCCGCGATCTTGTGGATCAGCACCGTGCCCGCGATGCCGCGCCGCTGGCTGCGCTCGGCACGA
>NZ_JAAGPN010000391.1:0-5461 GCF_017104805.1 Paraburkholderia sp. Ac-20347
TCGAGGCCTGCGCGTTCATCGTGTTCGACGCCTGCAGCGAGGCCGCATTGCGCGCTTCGGATGCCGCCGTGGCCGCCTGCGCGCTCATGTTCGCGATGGCCTGCGCGAGCGTGCGCGCGCTGCGCCGCGACGCCAGCAAACGCTGACACGCCAGCGCCGCGAGCAACGCGAGGCCGAACGCGCCGAGCAGCAACGCGAGCGAGCCGAGTCCCTGCGCGCTCATAGCCCCCCCTTCAGGCGCGTGAGCCGGTACAACAGCCAGCCGCCGAACACCTGCAGGCCGATCGCGGCGTAGACCAGTTTGCGTCCCGAGCCGTCGTCCCAGAGCGAGCCGAAATAGCGCGGATTGGTCGCGATCAGAAAGCCCGCGATGCCGATCGGCAGCAAGCCGAGCACCCACGCCGAGAGGCGCGTTTCCGCCGACATCGCGATCAGTTCGCGCTGCGCCTGTTCGAGGTCGCGCATGAAGTTGGACATGCGTTCGAGCATCACGTCGGCGCGGCCGCCGTAACGCACCGAGAGCCGCAACACCGAGCCCACGAATTCGAGTTCGCGCGCGCGATAGACCTGCGCGACCTGGTACAACGCGCGGTCGATTTCCACGCCCGAACGCAACATGCGCGAGACGTGATCGAGACATTCGCGCAGCGGCGCTTCGGTCGTGACGAGCGCGGCCTGAAACGCGGCGGGCACGCTGTTGCCGAGCACGATCAGGCGCACGATGCCGTCGAGAAACGACGGCAACTGCCCGACCAGCTTGCGGCGGCGGCGCTCGATGCGCACGGACAGCACGAAGGCGACGCCCGCCGCGACGACCATCAGCGCGCCGAGCAACGCGGGCAGACCGGCGGCCACGTAGACCCACACCGCCAGCGCGAGCGCCGCGAAGCCGACGAGGAAAGCGGGCTTGCGCGCGTCGGCGATCCCGGCGCGGCTCATGACATGTTCGAACGCGACGCCGATGCGCGCCTGCCAGCGGCCCAGCAGCGACGCGTCGTTCTTTGCGTTCGCGGCATGCTTCGCGTTGGCGGCATTGCCTGCGCTGGCGGCGCTGGACGCGCCCGCGCCGCCTGCCGCCCCATTCGGATTCACGCCCGACGTCACGCGTATCGGCGCGACCCCGCCTGCGCGCGCAGCACCTGCTGCACCTGCGGAGCCCGCAACGCCCGCTGCGCCCGGCGCATAGCCCGTCGCCGTCACGCGGCTGTCGACGAAACGCGTCACACGCTCGCGCGCCGAGTGCTGCTGTGCGCGCTGCCAGAGCATCAGCCCGGCAGCGGCGAACAGCAGCGCAAGCGCCGCGGCGAGCGCGATGATGCTAGACATTGAAGCCCCCGCCATGCCCGCCGCCGAAGCCGAAGTTCGACGACGCCGACACCGCCTGGCGGAAGCGCGCGAGCTTCGGCGAATGCGGATGAATGCCGAGCGAATCCCAGCGGTCGATCTCCTCGCCGTCGGGCGTGGTCACGGGTTCGTAGCGATAGAGTTCCTGCGTCGCGATGATGTTGTCCGCGAGACCGGTCACTTCGGTTACCGAAAGAATCCGGCGGCGTCCGTTCGACAGTCGCCCGATCTGCACGATGAAGTCCACCGCGTTGGCGATCTGGCGGCGCAGGCTGCTTTCCGTGCCCTGAAAGCCCGCGAAACCGGCCAGCATTTCGAGGCGATACAGACATTCGCGCGGGCTCGACGCGTGCACCGTCGCCATCGAACCGTCGTGGCCGGTGTTCATCGCCTGCAGCATTTCGAGCACTTCGCCGCCGCGCACTTCGCCCACGATGATGCGGTCCGGACGCATCCGCAGCGTGTTGCGCAACAGGTCGCGAATCGTCACCACGCCCGCGCCGTCGAAACCGCCCGGACGGCTTTCGAGCCTCACCACGTGCGGGTGATTGAGCGAGAGTTCGGCGGTGTCCTCGATCGTCACCACGCGCTCGACGTCGGGAATGTAGAACGCCAGCGCGTTGAGCAGCGAGGTCTTGCCCGAGCTCGTGCCGCCCGACACGAGAATATTGCAGCGCGCCTGCACCGCCGCTTCGAACAGCGCGCCGATCTCGGTGCCGAAGGTGCCGTTGTTGACCAGATCGTCGGGGCGCAGCGGGTCCTTGCGGAACTTGCGGATCGAGACGATCGGGCCCGCGAGCGACAACGGTTCGATCACGACGTTGATGCGGCCGCCGTCGGGCAGTCGCGCATCGACCATCGGATTCGATTCGTCGAGACGCCGGCCGATCGGCGCAAGAATGCGGCGCACGATGCGCAGCAGATGCGCGTTGTCGGAGAAGCGCACGGGGATCTTCGCGAGAATGCCGTGCCGCGACACGTACACGTCGCTATACCCGTTGATGAGGATGTCTTCCACCGCCGGATCGCCCAGCAGATCCTCGATCGGCCCGAAGCCCGCCAGCTCCTTCGTGAGCGCCTCGGCAATCGCGCGCACTTCGCTTTCGTTGATCGGGATATGGCGCAGCCGCACGAAGCTGTCCATCTCCAGATCGACGAACTGGTTGATCGCGTGACGCGACCAGCGGCCGAACTCGGCGCCCAGTTCCTCGATGCGCGTGAGCAGGTGTTCGTGCGCCGCGTTCTTGATGTCCTGGAACTGCTGGCTGTGCGCGAACAGCGGCGCGTCGTCGGCAAATTCGATGTTATCCGCCATGATCTACGAACGCTTCGGTGATTGAGGGAAGAAATTGCGCAGCGGACGGCGCAGCGCGTCGAGTTTTTTCGGCGCGCGCGCCTCGATGCCGTCGATCTGCGCGGCGAGCAGTTCGAGCGCGCGCACATACGGATCGCGCGGTGCGCTGTCGACCAGCAGCTGGCCGCGATTGGCGGCCTGGCAGAGCGCCACGCGGCGCGCCGGCAGGACGGCGGCGAGATCGACGCCGAGACGCTCGGCGATCTGCGCGCCGCTCAGGTCGATCTCGGCGTCGTACTGATTGATGATGAGATGCAGCGTGTTGCCGTCCATGCCGCCTTCGCGCAGCGCGTCGATCTGGCGCGCGGCCGCGACGATCGAGGCCACGCTCTGGTCGCACACGAGCCAGACCGCGTCCGCCGACTGCGCGACCTGGGCGACGAACTCCGCGTTCGTGAAGCCGCCGAGATCGACGAGTTGCTGATCGAAAAACGCACGCAGGCGCGCCAGCAGCGCGACCGCCGACTGATACGAGACCTCGCGCAGCGCGCCGAGATCGGCAGGCAGCGTCGTCAGCGCGAGGCCGCTTTCGTGATTCGCGAGCGCGGTATGCACGAAGGTCTGATCGAAGCGGCGCAGATTGCGCACGGCATCGACGAAACTGAACCCGTTGCCCGCGTTGAGCATCATCGCGCCGTCGCCCGCGGGCAGGCCGAGATCGAGCAGCGCGGCGTGGCGGTTGAAGGCCGCGCCCTTGCGGGCGAGCAGCGCGCCGAGATTCGCCGCGAGCGTCGTCACGCCCATGCCCGCGCGCGCGCCGAGCATCACCGTGAGACGGCCATGACGGCTCGGCACTTCGACGCGGTTTTCGAGCACCTGGCGCACGATCGCCAGCGCGTCCTCGGGACTGCCCGCCACGTCGACGAAATCGCGCACGCCCGCGCGCAACGCTGCGAGCGCGCTCTCGGGTTCGGCCAGCGTGCCGACCGCGATCACCTGAAGGCCCGGATACGACACATGCGCCGCGGCCACCACGGCGCTCGCCCAGGCCGCGCGGCCCTGCGAAAAATCGACGAGCAGCAGCGACGGCATCTGCTGGCCGACCCGCTCGCCGACGGCGGCCGGCTCGAGCGCCACCGCGTCCACCTTGCCCGCCATGCCGAGCGCGCGCGCGATCCAGCGGGCGTGCGCGTCGTCCGACGATGCGAACACGAACGAGTCCACGACCGTGCGGTCAGTCGTCAAGTACGTTCTCGCGTTCATGATCCCTCTCCTTGTGCTGCTCGCGCAGCGCAGGCCGCGCGCGGCGCGGCAAAGCCATGCCGACAGCGGTTGTCATGGCGAAAATCCCGGGGCGGGATCGCGCGAGGCCGCGCCGCCGAGCAGCGCGCGCCAGACATGGCCGTCGCGTTGTTCGGACAGCTCGCCGGGCGAGCTGGGCAGCTTCGCGTCCTTCGCGAGCGGCGACACCAGATGCGGCGTCACCACGATCACCAGTTCTCTTTCGTTTTGCTGATAGTTCAACGACTTGAAGAAGGCGCCGATGATCGGCAGATCGCCGAGCAGCGGCACCTTGCTCACATTCGATGCGGTCTCGCGATCGATCAGGCCGCCGATCACGAAGCTCTCGCCATCGCCGAGTTCGACGGTGGTTTCCGCGCGCCGCGTCGTGATCGCGGGCACCGAAACGCCGCTGATCGTCACCGCATTGGCGAAGTCGAGCTGGCTCGCCTCGGGCGCGACCTTCAGCGCGATGCGTTGCGGCGAGAGCACCGTGGGCGTGAGCGAGAGGCCGATACCGTAGGGCTTGTATTCGATCGAACTCGTGCCGAGCGCCTGCGGCACCGGCACCGGAATCTCGCCGCCCGCGAGGAAGCTCGCGCTCTGGCCGGACAGCGCGACGAGCGTGGGCTCCGCGAGCACGCGTGCGAGATTGTTCGACTCCATCAGGCTCAGGTCGGCGAACAGTCCGTGCGTGGCCGACGCGAACACGAGATTGAACGCCGACGAGATCGGCGCCACGCTCTGGATATCCGTGCCGCCGCCCGAGTTCGAAGCGGACGTCAGCGCGGTCGGCGCGAACGAGCCGAACGTAAAGCCGTTGTTCTGGCGCGCGAAGTTGAAACCGATCTCCTTGAGCACCGAGCGGCTGAATTCGACCACGCGCACGTCCACCTGCACGACCGAGCGCGTCGCGATGCTGGAGGCGTCGAGCACGTCGGTGTCCTTCGCGCCCTTGCCGAGCGAGCCTTGCGCCGCGACCACCGCGCGCTGATGCTGCTCCATCGTCGCCGCGCTGCCGCTGATGATCGCCGTGCCGTCCAGCACCTTCACGTCGGGCGTGCCCGCGCCAAGCAAAGCGCGCGCGGCGCGCGTCGCCACGTTCACGGTGAAGGTGCGTTGCACGCCGCCTTCCCACAGCATCACCGTAGTCGTGCCCGCGCCCTTGCCGACGAGCAGCAGACCGCCGCGCCGGTCGCCGCGCACGACCAGCACGTCGGCCACCGCGGGATCGCCCACGGCGACGCGCGTGAGCGCGCCCGTGACGGGCAGCGTGCGCTGCTCGCCGACGGTGATATCGACGGTTCCGGATGGTGCGCCAGCGTCGTTCGAGCCGGCACTCGACGGCGGCGCCGCGCGCGCGGGCAACATCGCGAGCGCGAAACCGCCGGTGCAAACGGATGCGGCGAGCGCCACGGCAAGAGTCCTCTTCATCGTCATGTTGTGGTTTCTATTTAATACGCACCATTGCGCGGCGATTTACCAGGCGACCGTTTGTGCCCGCACGCCACGAATCACCTCCAGCCTGCGCCCGTTGCCTCC
>NZ_JAAGPN010000392.1:0-5625 GCF_017104805.1 Paraburkholderia sp. Ac-20347
TCAACACGGGCGACGGTCTGGGCATGGCCGCGCGTTCGGGCATCGCGCTGCAGGACATGGAATTCTGGCAATTCCACCCGACCGGCGTGGCCGGCGCGGGCGTGCTGATTACCGAAGGCGTGCGCGGCGAAGGCGGCATTCTGCGTAATTCGAATGGCGAGCGTTTCATGGAACGTTACGCGCCGACGCTGAAGGATCTGGCGCCGCGTGACTTTGTTTCGCGTTCGATGGGGCAAGAAATTATCGAAGGCCGTGGCGTGGGTCCGAAGCAGGATCATATTCTGCTCGATCTCTCGCACATCGGCGCGGACACGATCATGAAGCGTCTGCCTTCGATTCGCGAAATCGCCATTCGCTTTGCCAACGTCGATCCGATCAAGGAGCCGATTCCGGTCGTGCCCACCATCCACTATCAGATGGGCGGCATTCCCACCAATGTTCATGGCCAGGTCGTGGGCACGTCGAAGGGCTTCAAGGATCCGATCAACGGTTTCTACGCCGTGGGCGAATGCTCGTGCGTCTCGGTGCACGGCGCGAATCGTCTCGGTACGAATTCGCTGCTCGATCTCGTGGTGTTCGGCCGCGCGGCAGGCAATCACATCATCGATCATGTGAAAAACATTCGCAGCCACAAGCCGCTGCCCGCCGATGCCGCCGACTTCGCCCTCTCGCGTTTGAACCAACTCGAAAGATCAGCATCGGGCGAGCACACGCAGGCCGTGGCGCGCGATATCCGCTCGACCATGCAGAATCATGCGGGCGTGTTCCGCACCGAAAAACTCATGGCCGAAGGCGTCAAGATGATCGGTGAGGTGGCGCAGCGCGTCGGCGATCTGCATCTGAAAGACAAGTCGAAGGTGTTCAACACGGCGCGCGTGGAAGCGCTCGAAGTGGCGAACATGATCGAGGTCGCGCGCGCGACGATGGTCTCGGCGGAAGCGCGCAAGGAAAGCCGCGGCGCGCACGCGCCGAGCGAGCACAAGGAACGCGACGATCAGAACTGGCTGCGCCACACGATGTGGTACAGCAAAGGCGATCGCCTCGACTACAAGCCGGTGCAGATGCAGCCGATGAGCGTCGCGTCGGTGCCGCCGAAGCCGCGTACGTTCTGATCGCGCACGCCTGTCACAAGGAACTGGAAAATGGCTAAACGCATTTTTGAAGTCTATCGCTACGATCCCGACAAGGACGCCGCGCCGCGCATGCAAACCTACGAGCTGGATCTCACGCACGAGCGCATGCTGCTCGACGCGCTGGTCAAGCTCAAGGAAGTGGACGAAACGCTGTCGTTCCGTCGCTCGTGCCGCGAAGGCGTGTGCGGTTCCGACGCCATGAACATCAACGGCAAGAACGGTCTCGCGTGCCTGACGAACCTGAACGATCTGCCGCAGAAAATCGTGCTGCGTCCGTTGCCGGGCCTGCCGGTCGTGCGCGACATGATCGTGGACATGACGCACTTCTTTAATCAGTATCACTCGATCAAACCGTATCTGATCAACGATACGCCGCCGCCCGAAAAAGAGCGGCTGCAAACTCCGGATCAACGCGACGAACTCGACGGCGTGTACGAATGTATTCTGTGCGCAAGCTGCTCGACGTCGTGTCCGAGTTTCTGGTGGAATCCGGATAAATTCGTCGGCCCGGCGGGTTTGCTGCAGGCTTACCGCTTTATCGCGGATAGCCGCGACGAAGCCACCGGCGAGCGTCTGGATAATCTCGAAGATCCGTATCGCCTGTTCCGCTGCCACACGATCATGAATTGCGTGGACGTGTGCCCGAAGGGTTTGAATCCGACCAAAGCCATCGGCAAGATCAAGGAATTGATGGTGCGCCGCGCGGTGTAAAAAAACGAACGGCAATAAGAAACGCCCCGGCAGTTTGATCCTGCCGGGGCGTTTTTTTATGCAACGAAAAACTTCAATCCACGATTTCGCAAGCGGGTATCAAAGCGGGAATCACCGAGCGGTCGCCATTCATCACGAAGTTCAGCAGATGAGCGCATGACGATTCATACCGATGCGCAGGCACGGTTTGGAGCTGCCAGTCGTGCAGGCTCAGCACCGTCTTGAGCGCTTCGATTTCCGCATCGTTCAAATGCCACGCGCCCTGATCTTCCGCGCGGCTGCTACAGCGGCACAACGCGGCTTCGGCTTCCTGAAACACGTCGATCTCGCTGCTTTGATCGCTCACGTCGCTCATCAGATACGTCAGGTAAACCGCGCGAAACAGAAACGTCACGTGCAGACTTGCGCCGTGGCGGCTGCGCAGCGCTTCGAGCGCAAGATGGTTTTGCAGCGAGGTAGCCTGCACCATCGCGCCGGAGAGCGGCAACAGCTTGCTGCGGGTCACTCCCTGGCGACTGTTTTTTCTGGATCTGGAGTGGCCCATGCATTGGCTCCATGCTACTGAATTGAGTTTGTATTGTAGAGAAAGCCCTTTTATTCAACGCCATCCGATTGTGAAAGGTGAATCTCAAATCGCTCAACGATCCGGGCGTGGATTGAATCCCCGACACACTCGATTACACGCCGTGTTACGAATGTAATCCACGCGCTCCGGCGCGAAATGCCCTCGCAATCGCGCACCGGCACACTGCTCATTCCCCTGCATCCGGGCGTGCCGACGGCTCGCTTTCCGCAGGTTCAGTTCGAGGAGCCGATGCCATGAAAGTCGCGCTGTTTATTCCGTGTTTTATCGACGCTTTCTTCCCCGAAGTGGGCGTCGCCACCCTGCAATTGCTGGAGCGCCTGGGCTGCTCCGTCGACTATCCGCTGGATCAGACCTGTTGCGGTCAGCCCATGGGCAATAGCGGCTGCGAAAAGCAGGCCGCCGCCACCGAAAATCTCTTCGTGCGCAATTTCGCCGGCTACGATTACATCGTCTCGCCGAGCGGCAGTTGCGTGCATCACGTGCGCGACCACCTCACGGCCGCCGATCAGACACGCGACACGCACGCCGTGCGCCGCAATACCTACGAACTCGTCGAATTCATTCACGACGTCTTGCAGGTGCGCGAATTTCCGTGGGCGTCGTTTCCCCACAAGGTCGGGCTACACAATAGTTGCGGCACGCTGCGTGCGCTGCGCACGGCAAGCATGTCGGAAATCGACGAACCGTTCTTTTCGAAACCGCTCGCGCTGCTGAACAACGTCGAAGGCATCGAGTTCATCAAGCCAGATCGGCCCGATGAATGCTGCGGTTTCGGCGGCACCTTCTGCGTTTCCGAAGAGCCCGTATCCGCACGCATGGGCGGCGACAAGGTTCGCGACCATCAGCGTAACGGCGCCGAATATATCGTCTCGGCCGATTCGTCATGCCTGATGCACCAGAAAGGCTGTTCGGATCGCCTCGGTCTCGGCCTCAAGTTCATTCACATCGCCCAGATTCTCAACGGAGCCACGGCATGAAGCGCGTCGATCACGCGGCGTATTCGAAAACGTTTATCGCCGACGAAAAACATATTGCGTTTCACGACAAGCGTCTGTGGGATTTGCGCTCCGCGCGCGACGTGGAAGTGCACGGCATTCCCGAATGGGAGGCGCTGCGTTCGCTCGCTTCGGCGATCAAGGAACATACGCTCACACATTTGCCCGATTATCTGGAGGAATTCGAGCGCAACGCCACAGCGAACGGCGTGACCGTGCATTGGGCCAAAGACGCGGAGGAACATAACCGCATCGTCCATCAGATTCTGCGTTCGCGCGGCGCGCGCCTGCTGGTCAAGAGCAAGTCGATGCTGACCGAGGAATGCGAAATGCGCCCGTATCTGGAGGCGCGTGGCATTGCGGTGGTGGAAACCGATCTTGGCGAACAGATCCAGCAACTCGACGACCAGATGCCCTCGCATATCGTCGTGCCCGCCGTGCATAAACTCGCCACCGATGTGGCCAAAACCTTCGCGAACAAATTCGGCACCGATCCGAATGAAAGCGATATTCCCAAACTCGCCGAAGCGCAACGCCAGGCCACGCGCCCGCGCATTCTGCGCGCCGACGCAGGCATGACCGGCTGCAATTTCGCGGTGGCGGAAACCGGCGGCATCACCGTCTGCACCAACGAAGGCAATGCCGATCTGAGCGCCAACGTGCCGCCGCTGCATATTGCGTCGATCGGCATCGAAAAGCTGATTCCGAAACTCGAACATCTGGGTGTATTTGTGCGCATGCTTTCGCGCAACGCACTCGGTTCGCCGATCACGCAATACACCTCGCATTTTCGCGGCCCGCGCGACGGCGGCGAAATGCATTTCGTGCTCGTCGATAATGGCCGCTCCGAACGTCTCGCGATGGACGACTTCTGGTATTCGCTCAAATGCATTCGCTGCGGCGCGTGCATGAATACCTGTCCCGTGTACCGGCGCAGCAGCGGACTCAGTTATGGCGGCGTGTATTCCGGGCCGATCGGCGCGATTATCAATCCCACCTTCGATCTGAAGAAGTACAGCGCGCTGCCGTTCGCGTCCACGCTCAACGGCAGTTGCACCAACGTCTGCCCCGTCAAAATCAATATTCACGAGCAGATTTACAAATGGCGGCAGATCATCGCCGAGCAGCACGAACTCCCGTTCGTCAAACGCGAGGCGATGAAAGTCGCCGGTCAGGTGCTCGCGCATCCGAAGCTCTATCGCGCGGCCATCAAGGGCGCGGGCAAAGCCGTTGCGACATTGCCGCGCGCGGTGCTCTACAATCCGCTCAACGCATGGGGCAAGCAGCGCGAGCTACCCGACGCGCCGAAGCAGACCTTCCGCGACTGGTATCTGAAACACAACAAGAGGAACAAGTCATGAGTAGCCGCGACGCCATTCTTTCCCGTCTGCGCGAAGTCGGGCGCGCCGCGCGTCCGCTGCCGACGGTGCCGACCTACGACACGCCGCCCGAAGCGGCGCTCGACACCTTCAAGACCTCGCTTGCGCGGCTCGGCGGCGTCTGGTGCGAACCGCCCGCCGACGGCGATCTCGACGCCTTCATCCGCACGCGCTTTCCCGAGGCGCGCGTGATCTGCTCGGCCACGCCCGAAGTGCGCGGCACGCGCGAGCTCGACGCCATCGCGCGTCCGCACGACCTCGCGGACGTCGACGTCGGCATCGTGCGCCCCGCGTTCGCGGTGGCGGAAACCGGTTCGATCTGGCTCAGCGAGCACGAGTATCGCGTCAATGCGCTCGGCTATCTGCCGCAGCATCTGGTGGCGCTGCTCGATCCCGACCAGATCGTCGGCAATCTGCATCATGCTTACCGGCGACGCGATTTTTTCGAGGCGCGCTATGCGGTGCTGATGAGCGGGCCGTCCGCGACCGCCGATATCGAGGGCGTGCTGGTTCGCGGCGCGCAAGGCATCCGTTCGCTGACCGTCGTGCCGGTGCGCCAACCGCGCGTGGCCAGCTAGTTCGACGAGGACGCGCATGATCTTTTCGATGGCCGGGCGCGCCGCGCTCCTGCGTTCCCTCTCGCATGGCCGCCACCGGCTGCCGTTCTCCGAATCGGTGCGCGGCGGGCTGATCTGCGCCGCGCCCGCCGTGCTCGCGGCGGCGTGGCACGCGCCGCTGCTCTGCTGGTCGGCGATCGCGGCGTTCTGGACCTGCCTCTGCGACGACTCCGGCACGCGGCCGCGCGAGCGCATCGTCCAGGG
>NZ_JAAGPN010000037.1:0-47413 GCF_017104805.1 Paraburkholderia sp. Ac-20347
TGCCGCTGCGGGCCGCGCCCGCGGCGGGCAGCGCCCAGTCGACCGCCGATTTCGGCGCGATCACCGCCGCGCGCGCGAGCACCGTTTGCTGCGTGCCGTCGAGCAACACCGCCTCGCGCACGACCGCGTACCAGGGCGTGGGATTGTCGACGTGAAGCATCGGCTTGCCATTGGCCTCGCCGCGCGCGAACGTCATCTTGCCCGGCAACTCCGCCGGCGACCCGCTCAACCCTTTCGGTCGGTAAAAAAGCTTCAGACGGCTGCCGAACATCAGCACGAGCTTGTTGCTGCCCTGCGACGATGCGCGCGTGGCCGGAATCTGGCTGAAATTGAGGAAGAACATCGTTTCGCGATCCGACGGCAGATCGCTGCCCGTGAACACGATGCGCACCATCTGCCCGGTGTGGGCATTCATGCGGAAAATTTGCGGCGTGACCGCGAAGGGCGCGTCGGCGGTCTCGATCGTCGATTTATCGTTGCCCGTGTCGAGCCAGACCTGCACGAGATTCGCGTGGGCGTCGCGGTTGTTGAACTGCACCGTGACCTCGCGCGCGTCGCCGGGATAAATCACCCGCGTGCCGACCATCGTCACGCTCGCCACGGCGAGTCCGCTCGCGAGCATGCCCGCCAACATGCAGGCAACGAGGCGCAGCCAACCAGCGGATCTGACAGGTACCTTAGGCATGATGAGTCTTCCTCAAGAATGCACAGCACGTTCTGCCACAATGCGACGCAGGCAGGCCGACACCTGCGTGCCGGCCTGCCTGTCTATCCGTCGATCGTCGGGGACGATGCCCCGGCCGATCTGCCTGCTAGCTGCTCACCCGACTATCAGAGATATTCGAGCGTGTAGTTCGCGACCGCGTTCACCGCGCCCGCCCCTGCCGCGCCGTCCTCGGCCACGTAGCGCGCCCCGTAGGTTGCGCTGGTGCTGGTCGAGCCCACCGGCAGCGTGAGACCCGGCGTGCCGGTTGCGCCCGACATGTCGGCGACGGCCGTGCCCGCATCGTCCGTGGTGATCTGGACCGCGACGTTGGCGGCGTCGGACGTGTTGCCGAGGTTGCCCGCCGTCGTCAGGTTCTGCGCGTTGAACACCACGTTGATCAACTGGTCGCCCGCGGCCGAAGACGGCGCCGTACAGTCGGCCAGGTCGATCGTGAAGGGCGTCAGCCCCGCCGTCGCGCCCGCCGCGTTGAGATCGGTCGTCGCCACCGTGGGCAGCGTGATGGTGGCATCCGATGAACCGTTGATCGTCGCCGTGCAGGTTTCGGCCACCACCTTGCCGGTGAAGGTCACGCTGGTGGTCTGCGCGAACGCCGCCATGGGGATCGCCATCACCGCTACCGCAAGCACTTTCTTGATCGCATTCATCGAAATCACCTCTCCGTGTTCAGGGTTAGTTGAGTCCGCCCCGGGTTATGTTCGTTCGTCCCCTCGGCTTACGCTCTATTTAAAACCTGCCCTGCAACACGGTGATGCCGGGATTGTGTCGGTTTATGTCAGTGTGTGTCCGCGCCGACATGATCGCGCCGCGCGGTCTCGATACGTCCTCGATACCGCAGCGATACCGCTTTATCCGGCCTGCTCGCGCGCACGCCGGATCACGCGCCGCAACGCCTCGCCCAGCCGCTCCCGCCGATACGGCTTGCGTAGCAGCTCGAACGAATTCGGCGCGAGGCGCGCGGCGTCGAATTCATAGCCCGACGTCAGCAGGACCGCCAGCCCCTTGCGTCGCGCCTGCATGCGCGTCGCCAGTTCGAGGCCCGACGGCCCGACGCCGAGCACCACGTCCGTGAACAGCACATCGATGCGCGGATGCGCCTTCAGTTGCGCGAGCGCGCCGTCCGCGTCGCTGGCGCTCAACGTGCGATAACCAAGCGTATGCAGGAAAGCCAGCGCGAGCTGAAGCACCTCGGGCTCGTCTTCCACCACCAGCACGGTTTCCTTTGCGCTGCGCGACGCCGCGCCGGTTTCGTCAGCCTGAGCGCGTCCGGTTTGCGCCGATGCGGCGGTGTCAGCGGGATCGGCGGCACGCAGCCAGAGCTGCACGATGGTGCCTTCGCCAGGCTGACTTTCGATCTCGACATGACCGCCCGACTGACGCACGAAACCGTGCACCATGCTCAGGCCCATGCCGCTGCCCTTGCCTTTCGGCTTGGTGCTGAAGAACGGCTCGAAGACATGTTCGAGCACCTCGGGCGTCATGCCGGTGCCGGTGTCGGCCACCGAGAAAATCACATAGCGACCCTCGGGCATGGGCGCGCGCTGCGCGGGCCCGATCACGCGCTCGCGCGCCGAGATCGTCAGGCTGCCGCCGTTGGGCATGGCATCGCGTGCGTTGAGCGCGAGATTGACGAGCGCGGCTTCGAGTTCGCCCGGGTCGGCGAAGACCGCCGCGATGTCGCGCGGACAGTCGACGCGCAGCGAGATCTGCGCCCCGAGCGTACGACGCAGCATCGTTTCCAGATCGCCGAGCAATTGCGCGGGCCAGATCGTGCGCGGCAGCAACTGCCTGCGGCGCGAAAAGGCGAGCAGACGCTCGGTCAACGCCGCGCCGCGTTCGACCGCTCGCGCGGCGCTGGCGAGCAGCGGCGCGGAGTCGTCGTCCACCGCGCCTTCGAGCAGTTGCAGATTGCCGGAAATCACCGTGAGCAGATTGTTGAAGTCGTGCGCGATGCCGCCGGTCAGCTGGCCGAGCGCATCGAGGCGCTGCGCCTGTGCAAGTTGCGCTTCGCTGCGTCCGCGCTGCACCGCCGCCGCGAGCATATTCCCGATCGATTGCAGAACGTGGCGGCGATCGTGATCGAAATACGCGCGTTGACGCGAGAGCACGAGCATGAAGCCCAGCGATTCGTTGCGATCGCTGAGCGCGACGATCAGCGCATCGGCGTAACCGGCCTCGCCCAGCGACGGAAACGCCGCGCGCAGTCGGCCGAACACGCCGCCGGTGGCATCGGGGCGCACGTCGCTGGAAAGCGCTGCATCGCCTGACGCCGCCTCCTGCGGCTCGACGACCGCGAGCGACACGATCCGCTCCGCCTTCGCGACGATTCCGTCGAGCAGACCGCGGCTGAGATCCGCCGAGACATGCAGCTTCGCGCGCGGACGGCTCGCATCGCCGATCAGCACGACCGCAGACGGCGCATCGAGCGTACGCGCGGTCAGCGCGAGCACATCGTCGATGGCCGCCGCGTAGTCGGCGCTGTCGAGAATCGTGCGGCTCGCCTGCACCTCCAGCGCGTCGTAGCGCGCGCGCCGCAAAGCCTGGCGCTCGATGCGCGTGCCGCTGAGATCGCGAATCGACGCGTTATAGAACATGCCCGCCGACGTCCGCAGCGGCCCGAGCGCCACCTCGGCGGGAAACGACAGGCCGTCGGCACGCAAACCTTGCACCTCGAAATGCACGCCCATCGGACGCACGCTCGGCTCGTCCATATAACGGGCGCGCAGTTTGCGGTGTTCATCGCGCCATTCCAGCGGGATCAGCGACTCGATCGGCGTGCCGCGCATGTCGCCGTCATAGCCGAAGATCCGCGCCGCCTCGGCGTTCGCATAGACGATACGACCGGTGCCGTCGATCGTGATCAGCGCGTCGGGCACCGCCTCGAGCAGCAAGGAGTAGAAGTCCGCGGGCGACGGTGGCGGCAACGGCTGGGCCGCGCTCATGACGCCGTCACCTTCGGCACGAAGAGATAACCCACGCCGCGAACCGCGCGAATGATGTCCGGTTGCCCGTGCGCCAGAATCTTGCGGCGTAGACGGCCGACCTGCACGTCCACCGAGCGGTCGAAGGCGCCCACGTCGTTGCCGCGCGTATGCATCATGAGCTGGCTGCGCGAGAGCACCTGGTTCGGATGCTCGGCGAAAGCCTGCAGCAGATTGAATTCGGACGTGGTGAGCGGCACGTCCACGCCGCCGCCGCGGGTCAGCGTGCGCGAAGTCAGGTCGAGCGTGAAGTCCTCGAAAACAAGCCGTGTGCTTTGCGCGCCCTGCGCAACCTGACGATCCGAGCGACGCATCACGCTGCGCACGCGCGCGAGCAGTTCGCGCAGATCGAAGGGCTTGGTGACGTAGTCGTCGGCGCCGAGTTCCAGGCCAACGATGCGATCGACGGTATCGCTGCGGCCCGTTAGCATGATGAAAGGTCCGCTCCAGTTCTCGCGCAACCAGCCCGCCAGCACGAGCCCGTCCTCGTCGGGGAGGCCGAGATCGAGTATCACGAAATCGACCGGCTCGGCGCGCAGGATTTTGCGCATTTGCGCGCCGTTGCTGGCCGAACTCACATGAAATCCATTTGTGGAGAAATAGCGGCGCAGCAATTCAACAATGTCGACATCGTCGTCCACTACCAGCAGATGCGTGAGCATAGGCAGGCCCGGTCAACAACGTGAAGATCGAGTTTGCGTTTTCAGACAAACCGGATTAATGCATTCTGGATTGTTTCGGCGGGCGTGAACTGCGCTGCCGTCGCATGCTAACTCTCTAGCTGGTTAATCGTATCTCATCGATGGAAGACGTGAGTTATAGGTGGTGCGAGTTGGGTTGGCGAAAAATGAATTGGGGATGTTAGTGAACTTGTGGCGGGCATTGCGCAATCAGTGCCTCGACGAGGCTCATTGAGTCGTCGCAAAGCGATCACGTTCAAAACGGCTTTCGGCTGGCAACTTTTTGAGCGGTCGAATTACGCCTTAAAGATATAGCGATTCACAGCGCTGTGATCGGCGTGTTTTTGCTTTGCGCTGCAAACACCCCGGGATTGCGTCGCCGGTCAGCGGCAGACACTATCGACGGCCACTCGCCGCTGGCTGAGGCAACCGCGACCTTCCCTCCACGAGAAGAACCCGGCTTTCAATGCAGCCCGGAACGGGCATTTGCTATGCGCGAATGATCATTTAGCGTGACTGCCCGGCACTGCGATAATTCATCCTCACTCCCGGTGCCAGAAGCCGCGGCTTGTCGCGCAAGCCACGCTTTTCCCCATTACATTTGTTTTTTGGAATGGCAAACTCAAACCTGAACGTTGCGCGAAAATCGCGTTCACGCAACGCGAATCCGTGCGCGTCCCGTGCGCCTGGTCGCCACTCAAAAAATGGTGTTAGATGATGTCCCGCCCGTCGGCCACCCGGCCACCGCTCGACCTTGTTCAGGACACGCCGCGTGCCGCCTCGCACGGCACATGGCTCGCGACCGAGTTCCGCGCCAGCTACGCCTGGTTGAAATCGAAGATTCAGCGCCGGGTCGGGTCGCCTGCGGACGCTGAGGATCTGGCGTCGTCGTCGTTCGTGGAATTGGCGGGCGTCGACGATCCGCGCACGGTTCGCGAACCGCGCGCCCTGCTGACCGTCATTGCCCAACGGCTCACCTTCGAGATGTGGCGGCGCCGCGATCTCGAACGCGCGTATCTCGACCACCTGGCCGTGCGCGAAGAAAACTATGCGCCCTCCGCGGAGTCGATCGCCGAAGTAAGCCAGGCGCTGATGCTCGTCGATCAGGCGCTGGACGGCCTCTCCGCGAACGCCAAAAGCGCCTTCATCCTGAGCCAGATCGACGGGCTCACGCAGACCGAAATCGCCGAACGGCTCGGCGTCTCGCCCAGCATGGTCCGCAAATATCTCGCGAGCGCACTCGCGAAATGTTACCTGGCGGCGTGAGTTTCACCTGAGTTCCGTGAGCGCCGGGAGCGCGCCGCGGACTCGCTCGTCAGGCCGTGCCGCCCACGGTCATGCCATCCACGCGCACGGTCGGCTGACCGACGCTCACCGGCACCGACTGCCCCGCCTTCCCGCACACCGCTCGCCCCGCATCGAGCGCGAGATCGTTGCCGACCAGGCTGATCTGGCGCAGCGTCTGCGGGCCATTGCCGGTGATCGTCGCGCCTTTGACCGGCGCGGTGATGCGGCCGTTTTCGATCAGAAACGCCTCGGATGCCTCGAACACGAACTGACCGCTCGCGATGTCCACCTGTCCGCCTTCGAGACCAGCCACGTAGAGCCCATGCTTCACCGACGCGACGATTTCGTCGCGCTCCAGCGTGCCGTTGAGCATGAAGGTGTTCGTCATGCGCGGCATGGGCATCACCGCGTAACTTTCGCGGCGGCCGTTGCCCGTCGGCTTCGCGCCCATCAACCGCGCGTTCAGTGAGTCCTGCATGTAGCCGCACAACACGCCGTCTTCGATCAGCACGGTGCGTTGCGTGGCGTTGCCTTCATCGTCGATGTTGAGCGAGCCGCGCCTTCCGCGCAGCGTGCCGTCGTCGACGATCGTGACATCGCGCGCGGCCACGCGCTCGCCCAGACGGCCCGCGAATGTCGACGTGTTGCGGCGGATGCCATCCGCTTCGAGACCGTGTCCCACGGCCTCGTGCAGCAACACGCCATTCCAGCCCGGCCCCACGACCACGCTCATCTTGCCGGCCGGCGCCGCGCGCGCGTCGAGCTTGATCAGCGCCGCATCGACGCGCTCGTGCACGAGCGCCTTGAGTTCGTCGTCGGTCCAGTCGTGCAGGCCGTAGCGCCCGCCGATGCCGCCGCTCGCGCGCTCCCTGCGCGCGCCGGACTGCACCTGCACGCTGATCGCGAGATTCAGCATGGGACGCACGTCGCCGGCGTTGAGCCCGTCGCAGCGCGCGAGCCAGACGGTCTCGTGCGTCGCCGCCAGCGTGGCGTTGACCTCGACGACGCGCGGATCGCGGGCGCGCGCCCATTCGTCGACGCGTTTGAGCAACGCGAGCTTCTGCGCGGCATTGACCGCATCGAACGGCGCTTGCGGCACATAGAGCGCATGTGTGGGCGCGCGATGCATCGCCGACGGCATGGCGCGCGGCGCAGGGTCCTCGCCCGCGCGCCGGATCGCGCGCGGAATCGCGCGTAGTGCATCGGCGTCGATCTTCTGCGAACTGGCGAAGGTCGCCTCTTCGCCGCGCAGCACGCGCAGACCGAAGCCCGCGTCGTAGCGATACGCCCCGCCGCGCACCTGGCCGCCTTCGAGCGACCACGATTCCGCAGTCGTCTCCTTGAGATACAGGTCGGCGAATTCGCCACTGTGGCCCAGCGCCAGTGAGAGCGCGCCGAGCAGATGCGATTCGTCGATGCCGTTGCGTTCGAGCAGCGTGGCGCGCGCGCGTGTCCGCACGTCACCGGCAGGGAGTTGCGGCGAGGCCGCTTGGGGTCTTGTGTTCATGTCGAGCATGTCGTGTGAAGGCGGCGCACTGCTGCGAGCCAGCGCGCGCCGGAAAATGACGAGCGGACCGAGTGGCTCACGTGCCGCCGATCTGCATGGCGTCGATCAGCCAGGAGCCGGTGCGCATGCCGCCAAACGTGCGCGCATCGTTACCGACGGCCTGTAGCCCCGCGAACATCGCATCGAGATTCGATGCGACCGTGACACCCGTGACAGGGAACTGGATCTCGCCGTTTTCCACCCAGAAGCCCTTGGCCGCGCGCGAAAAGTCGCCGGTCAGACGGTTGACGCCGCCGCCCGCCATCTCGGTGACGAGCAGGCCGCGATCGAGTTTCGCGAGCATCGTGGCGAAGTCGTCGCCCGGCATCGTGCGCGTGCTGCGCACGTCGAGATTGTGCGGACCGAAACCGTTTCCTGTTGGCGTCATGCCGAGCCTGCGCGCAGCGTAAAGGCCGAGAAAGAAGCCGCGCAGCACGCCGTCTTCGACCACCAGCCGTCTCGAACCGCCCACGCCATCCGCGTCGTAATAACGACTTGCCATTCCACGCGCGACAAACGGGTCTTCGCCGATGCGGATATGGCCACCGAACAACGGCGTATCGAGCCGTTTGCCGAGAAAGGACGCCGAGCGATACAGCGCCTCGCCGGACGCAGCCGCAACGAACTCGCCGAGCAGCGACACCGCAGCCGCCGGCTCGAACAGGATCGCGCTGCGTTGAGTCGGAATCTGCCGTCCTCCGAGCCGTCCGCAGGCACGCGCGGCAGCACGCTCGCCGACCGATTCGGGCGCTTCGAGGTTGTCCGCTGCGCGCGCCACTTCGCCCCAGTAGCCGAGTTGCTTCTCGCCGTCGGTGGCCGCCACGGGCGCGCACGTGATCGAATGCGTCGACCACGGTGCCGCGCGGCAAAATCCGTTGCTGGTCGCGAGCAGCGTGACGCCCGACATCGTGGCGTAACTCGCACCGTTCGACGTTGCGACGCGTGGATCCGACGCAAACGCCGCATCTTCGGCGCGCTGCGCCCAGGCCATCATGTCGTCAGGATGCAGATCGAGCGGGTGATACAGATCGAGGTCGACGCCCGGGTCCTGCGCCCATTGCGCCTCGCTCGCGAGACCGCCGGCAGCGTCCGCCGCGGTGACGACTGCAAAATCCAATGCCGCGTCAATCGCATTTTTCAGCGCTGCCGACGACAGGTCGGTCAGGCTCGTCGCCGCCCGCCGCCCTTCGCTGTACACGGTGATCGAGATGTCCGAGCCCGCGCGCACGCTCTTTTCGCTCGGAACGCGATCGCGCACCATCGCGAGACTCGACTGCGCACGCGTGATCTCGATGCGCGCTGCGTCCGCGCCGGCGCGACGCGCGAGATCCAGCGCGCGAGCGGCGGCATCTTCAAGCGCTGCCACCGTTTCGACAAGCGACAGTCCGCGCGCGTCGGCCTCGACGCTCATGCCGCCTCCCGCGTCAGGCGAATCAGCCATGCGCCGATTGCGCTTCCCACCGCGCCCGAGTAACGCGTGCCTTCGTCGTAATGCGCGTGAAACCGCCGGATCAGTTCCGGATCGTGCCGCGCCGCCCGCGCCGCGAGTTCGCCGTTGCCGAGCGGGGTCTCGCCACGCTCTTGCGCCTGTTTCCACAACGTTTCCATGAGCGCAACGTGGCGACGGTCATCCTCAGCGGTCCAGCCAACCGTCTCGCGCAGCTCACGCCATTTCTCGCGCGTGACAGCAGCGATCAGATCGGTCGTCAATGCGACGTCGTTGAGCCGTTGCGCCAGCGTTTTCAACAGCGCGACGCGCGCCGCGTAACGCGGATCGCTTTCTTTCGCTTCGACACGCGACAACGCAGCGTCGACCTGCGCGAGTTGTGCGGTGAACGCATCCGTGCGCGCGTCGGTCTGCGCCGGGTCGTGAAGTACGGCCAGCGCATCGCGAACGGCCGACAACGCGGTATCGTCGCCGAGCAGTGCATCGAATTCCGCGCTGTGCAAGATCGCCACCAGCAAGCGGCGATGCAGCACCGAAAGATCCGCACCGGGCCGGACGCTTTCGAGCCACTGCTCGATGAACGCGGCAGCGCCCAGATGCGTGCCGTGATAACTCGACAGCGACTCCGCCACGCCCAGCACATCGGCGGAAATCCCGAGCTTGCTCGCCGCTTCATCGATATCGGTGGATTGCGCCACGAACTGGAGCGCGCCGCTTTCTTCGCCGTCCCACATCGGCTCGCCCGGCGCGGCGCGCTTGCGTTCGATATGCTCATGCAGCGCATCCAGGCGCGCCTGCTTGAATGCGGCCTCGCCGCCGAACGCGTTGGACGCGATGGACAGCGCCGCGGGCAGCGCCGTCGTCGTGCCCAGACAACCGTCGATAAAACCGGCAAGTTGCGAGGCCGAACGGTTGCCCACCACACGCCCCAGCTCCGCTTCGCCTTGCAGCAGGATCAGCGTCGGAATGCCGCGCACGCCGAAGCGATCGCGCACGGGGGCATGCTCGTCGACGTTCACCTTGACGAAGTCGACCTCACCCGCATACTGCTCGCTCAATTTACGGAGCGTCGGCGCGAGCGCCTTGCACGGGCCGCACCACGGCGCCCAGAAATCGATCAGCACGGGGCGGCCGTGCGCGATGACATCGGCCTCGAATGTCTCCTGCGTGACTTCCTTTAATTCACTCATCATTGATCCTTGCGTTATCGCCATGTTCGCCGTTCGACATTTCCGCCGAACGGGGCATTCAAATACGTTCACCCTCTGCGCGATAGGCCAGCCGGACGGACGGGCTGCCCGCAACGGGCGCGCGCTCCGGAAAATCGAGCACGTGGTCGTGAAACTCGAGCAGTTCCTTGCGATGCGCCACGCTGATGATCGTCGCGTAAGGCATGCGTTCGAGCAGCAGCCGATACAGCGCGCGTTCGCTGTTCGTATCGAGCGCGGACGTGCATTCGTCGAGCACGATCGTCGACGGCCGCGCGAGCAGCACGCGCGCGAACGCCACACGTTGTTGTTCGCCACCGGAAAGTCGCGAGCCCCAGCGATCTTCCTCGTGCAGCGACTGCGCGTAGGGTTCGAGTCCGCAATCGCGCAGCACCGCTTCACATTCGCTGTCGAGGTAGCCCGACGGGTCATTCGGGTACGTCATGGCGGCCTTTAGCGAACCTGGCGGAAGATAGCTGCGTTGCGGCACAAAAAACGCTGGCCACGCAGGCCGCGTCACACTGCCTTCGCCATACGGCCAGAGTCCCGCGAGCACGCGCAGCAAAGTGCTTTTTCCGCAGCCTGAGGGACCGCGCACGATCCAGCGCTGCCCGGCCTCGATGGTGAAATCGGGCACGCGCGCCAGTGGTTTGCCTTGTGCGTCCTGCAGGCGCAAGCCGCGCACGGCGATTTCGCCGCGCTCGTTCGCGCGCACCGTGATGCCGCTTTCGATCTGCAGTTCGTCGACGTAGAGATATTCACGAAGACGGTTGGCTTCCGCGCGCCACGATGTAAAGGTCGGATACACCTGCGGAAAGAACGCCAGTGACCCCGTCACCGAAGAAAACGCGCCGTTCGATTTCATCAAGCCGCCAAGCGTGAGCGACCCGGACATCAGTTGCGGCAGCACCAGCAGCGTCGGAATCACCGAACTCACCTGGCCGACCACATTCGTGAACATCATCAAACGCGTGTTCACCCAGAGCGTTTCATAAAGATTCGCCACCACGAATCGAAACGCGTTGCCCAGCCGGTGACGTTCCGGTTGCCGCCCGTCGAAAAACGCGATCTGCTCGGCGAACTCGCGCACGCGCACCATCATCACGCGAAAATCGCCCTCTACGCGATGCTGCTTCGCCGTCAGCGTAATCAGGCGGCGTCCCAGATAATGGGTCGCCGTGAAAATAATCGCCGTATAGGCGAAGGCAGCGAACACGAGGTAACCCTGCATCATGTAAGCCGAACCATTGAACGTGAAATGCAGTGCGCCGCCCAGACGCCACAACACGACGCTGAACGACACCACGCTCACCGGCACGGACAGAAAGCCCATGACGAGTGACAGCGTGTCGTTGACAAATAGTTTGGCATCCTCTGCAATACGCTGATCGACGTTTTCGAGCGCGCGATCACGCTCGATACGGTAATAGCAATGGCGTTCTAGCCATCGCTCGACGAGCCAGGTCGTCAGCCAACGGCGCCAGCGTATCTGCACGATCTCGTGCAGCACGACGCCTGAGATCTGGATCACGGCGCTGATCATCGCCACGACGAGAAACTGTCCCAGCAACGGCGGCAGCAACTGAAAATGAGACCCGCCGATCGCGTCGTAGAACGTGCCGGTCCAGTTGTTGCTCCAGAGCATCACGTAAGTGTGCGTCCAGCTCGACGCGATGACCACCGCAAGCATCAGCAAGGAAATCATCCCGTCGCGCGTGCGCCAATACGGCGTCAGCAGCGCCCAGACCGCCGGAAAGCGGCGGCGCGCGTGCGCGTCTTCGGCGCGATCCTTGGGAAAAGCCCGATTCGCGCTCATGGCGTGGGCCCAGGCGATTGCATGACGAAATTGATCTGGTTGAGACCGCCGCCTTGCAGGTCGGCGAGCACGACCGCTACCTTGCCGTACTCGACGTGCTGGTCCGCGTTCACGTTCACGGCGGGCGGCTCGGCTTGCGCGGCGGCGGCGGCCACGCGCGCTTTCAGCGTGGCGTCGTCCACGGGCTCCTTGTTCCAGAGCACCGTCTTGTCCGGCAGAATCGACAGATCGATGTCCTGCGTTCGCGCGGCCTCCGGTTGCGCCATTGCACGCGGCAGATCGACTTTGACCGCCTTGTTGATGACCGGCAGCGTGACGATGAAAATAATCAGCAGAACGAGCATGACGTCGATGAGCGGCGTCATGTTGATATCGCTGACCACGCCTTCTTCGCTGCCATCGGTAATGATCGACATGGCGGCTCCTTCAGGCGGCGAGATGCGCGGCGGCAGGCTTGTTCGCCGCGGCTTCGCTGACCGCGCGCGTGCCTTCGCTGCGTGCCTTCGCGCCAGTCACGAGGTACACGTGCAGTTCGTGCGCGAATCGGTTCAGGCGATGACTGACGCGCTTGTTGCCGCGATTGACGTAATTGAAACCGAGCACGGCGGGGATCGCGACGAACAGGCCAACGGCGGTCATGATGAGCGATTCGCCGACGGGCCCCGCGACGTGATCGAGACTCGCCTGCCCCGAGGCGCCGATCGCCATGAGCGCGTGATAGATGCCCCACACCGTGCCGAACAGACCGACGAAGGGCGCGGTGCTGCCGATTGAACCCAACACCGCGAGACCGTTCTGCAGGCGCGCGACTTCGTCGTCGAAGGCATTGCGCAGGCCGCGCGCGATCCACTCGCTCGCGCTCAGGCTGCCCTGCATCGATGGTTCGTTGCCGGCGTGCTGCGCGTTCGCCTCGCGTCCGGCCAGTGCGATCGCACGATACGGATTTTCCGCGCGTTCGCCGAGCACGGCGATGCCCTCGTCGATCGACGGCATCGACCAGAAACGCAGTTGTGCGCGCTTACCGAGCGCTTGGAGCCGGCGATTCGCAAACCCCTTGGTGAGAATGACGAACCAGGAAACGATCGACATTCCGAGCAGGAAAACGAAGATGAAGCGGGTGACGAAATCACCCTGATGCCAGACGTTGGCGATGCCGTACTGTTCCATGTTGGAGTCCAATCGTTACGAGTTCAGTTGTTCAGCGAGAACGCGACCGGCTGGGTCGCTTCCACCACGCGCGCAATTCCGGCGGTTTCGAACGGATGGCAACGCCCGGCACGAATTGCAGCCAGCGCCGCCGCATCGAGCAACGCCGATCCGCTGCTGTGTGCGACGCGCGCCGCCGTCACGGCGCCATCGGTGCCGATCACGAGATTCACCATCACGGTGCCTTCCTGTTCGAGCCGTTTCGCTTTCGCCGGATAGTCGGGGCGCGGCATCTGGCAACCGAGTTGCTGGAGTTCGCCCGCGCTGATCGGTTGCGGCCCGGCCAGCAGATTCGGCGCTGCCGCGTGCTGCGTCGCGCCGCTGTCCTGCGCAGACTGCGTCTGCGGTTGAGATTGCTGTTGAGACTGTTGTTCCGAATGCTCCTGCGTCTGCGCCGTTTGTGGACTGGCCGGCGCAGTGCTCGGCGTGGCACGAGGCGGCGTGTCTGCCTCGCGCACCGCCTGAACGGTGCGCGAACTGGGCGCCGTCGACGACAACACCGGATGCGCGCTCTTCCGGGCCGTGGGCGCGATCGGCATTTTCGGCAGCGGCGGCGCCGGTTGCGTATCAGCGGGTCTCGGCGCGGGCGCGGCAACCAGCCGGACATGCACCGACGGTCCCGTTGCCGCGCCACCCTGCAGCGCGAGCGTCACGCGGCTCGAGTGACAGGCCACGTACAAGCCCCCAGCGTGCGCGAGCACGACCAGCGCGGCGATGCCACGACGACGCCAGAGCGCAGAGCTCACGCCCTGCGCGGACGCATCGTCGGCCACGGCATCCGGGACGCCGTTCGCGAGCGCATCAGAAGTCATAGGTACCGGTCAGCACGATGGTGCGTCTCGGCCCCATCGGCACGAAGGTCGACGACGTGGTGCTGCCATACAGATTGCGGTTGAAGATGTTCTTCACCGAAAGATTCAGGCCATAACCTTTGCGCTGATAGAACACGCCGACGTCGGTCTCCACCTGGCTCGGCAAGCGATAGTCGCTCCCGGTGCCCACGTACTGGCTGCCGCTATAGAAGAGACCGATGCCTGCGCCCAACCCGTGCAGTGCGGGCATCTGGAAGTTGTAGGTCGCCCAGAGGCTCGCGGTGTTCTTCGGCAGGTTCACGACCGTCGTCACGCTCGACGGCTGCTTGAAGTTGTTATACGTATAGCTCGCGACGATGTTGACGCCCGGATACACCTGCCCCGTCGCCTCCAGCTCGAAACCCCGGCTCACCGCGCCGCCGGCGGACAGGTAATAGCCCGGATGCTGCGGATCGGAGATGTTGTAGTTGCTATACGAAATACGATAGGCCGCGGCGGTTACGCTCAGCTTGTCGTCGAAAAAATTGAATTTCGTTCCCACCTCGGCCTGCTGGCTGATTTGCGGTGGCAGGAGACCGCCGCCATATTTCGTAGCCGTTGCGGGCGCATAACCGCGGTTGTAATTTGCGTACGCCGCGATATCGGCGGTCAGCCGGTACAGAATGCCGATGCTCGGGCTATAAGCCGCCTGCGTGTTGCCGGGCTTGCCGGTTTCGATAAAGGTATCGCGGCGAATCGAGGCGAGAATATTCAGATTCTCGTACGCCATCTGCTCCTGCAGATAATACGAATTCTGCTTCCAGCCGAGACCGTAGGAAGGCAGCATCTTCGCATCGCTCAGATCCGGAAACGGCGACGGGTCGAATACGCTCGTCTGAATCATCTGGCCGCTATTCGAGCCATCGGCCTGGTTATAGTGCGTCGCTGTGTAATCCCAGCCGACGATCACCGTATTCTTCACCTTGCCGATGTCGAATTTCGCGCGCAGATAGTTGGACAGATTCCACGAGTAGTAATACTGCAATGCGTTCTGCGCCATGAACAGCGACGTGCCGTTGGCCGAAATCGGCGTCAGCGGGCCCCAGCCCTGCAGCACCTGGCGCGACTTGTTGAACGACTCCTTGCTCACGAAAGTCAGCTGATCGCCGAGTTTCTGTTCGAGATTGAAAAAGACGTTATCGGACTGAAGCGAAAAATGATCGCTCGCATTGCCCAAGGGATGATCGAAGTAATGCCGATAGAGATCGCCCGCGGCATACCCCATGGTGAACTGGGGAAACGGCGCGCGTGCAACCGTGCGCTCGTAACCGACCGTCACGTCCGTGCTGCGGTCTTTCCATTCGACGGTCGGCGCGACATAGAGATCGCGTTTGCCGTCGTAGCCCATCGAACTCTCGCCCGCGCGATCGCCCGAGACAATGAAGCGATAGCGCAGCTTCTTGTCGTCCGTAATTGCGCCAGTGGTATCGAACGCGAGTTGCATGTCGCCATACGAACCGTAACTCACCTGGACTTCGTGAAAGGGATCGGCCTGCGGTTTCTTCTTCACGAGGTTGACGACGCCGCCAGGCGGATTGTCGCCGTTGACGATCGCGGACGGCCCCTTGAGCACTTCGACGCTGGCGAGCGCAATCGTCGGCGTGAGACTGGCGAACGACGAGTGCGCGGCCGTGCCGTCCGTCGTGATCCCCGTGGACGTAAACCCGCTGTTCTGGAAACCACGCACGACATAGGTCGGCGTGCCGAACAAACCTTGCTGGACCACGACGCCCGAAACGTTGCGCAGGACGTCGGTGAGACTCTGCACGTTCTGGCTCTGCATCACGGCCGCATTGACGACCGACACCGACTTCGGCGTGTCCGACAAAGGCACGTCGGAGCGCGTGAGTGTGTTCGACGACTCGGCAACGAAGCCTGTGCCGCCCGAATCGCGGTCCGCCGCGACACTGATGATCGGCAATGTCGCGTCAGCCACCGGCGTGGATACCGTAGCGCCCGACGCACCGGCCGCCGCGGCAGACTCGGCTTTGGGCGCCGCGCGCTGGATCGTGAGCGCGCCGCCCGGCGTCGCGACCGGCTCGAGGCCCGTTCCCTTGAGCGCCTGCCGGATAGCGTCTTCCGCCGAATACGTGCCGTCGACCGGCGCGGACTTGAGCGATTGAACCAGCGCTGCGTCGTAGCTCAGGCGAACGTTGGCGGTCTTCGCGATTTCCACGAGTGTGCGATCGAGCGGACCGCCCGCGAGATGGTAACTATGCTGCGCCGCCGTCTGTGCGTAAGCGGCCACGCTCAGAAAAACCTGCGAAACCGATGCGGCGATCGCCATGCTGGAGAGTCTTATCGCCAACGTACGACGCGGTTGTTTTTTGATCTTCAAAGGAACCCCTTCTTCTCGTTTTCGTCTGGACTTTATTAGATTCGTTCTACTATTCATTCGAATTCGCTGTCCGCCTCTCCCGCCTGGCGTATCGATCGGCTTCGCGGCGCGGCAAATCGTGCATCTTCGAACGCCCTGCGCTCTCGCCTGCTTCGTCAAACGAGCGATGCGCAACGACGCGTTACAGATAAAAGTCTATCGCTTGCGGCTGGAAAAAATTTTTAAAAGAATTCGCTGTTTTCTTGTGCTGTAGAATTTGATTCCATCGATCCGGAACTGACCGGATTCGCGTTCCTTCACCCATCACGTCACGTAGTCGAGCGGCAGAACCGTCGTCGACTTGATGGTCTCCATCGAAAAGCTCGAACTGACGTCGAAAATATCGATTTCGCTGATCAGTCTGCGGTACACCGAGTCGTAGGCCTCGATATCGGGCACGACGACTTTGAGCATGTAGTCGATATGACCGCTCATTCTGTACACCTCGATCACTTCGGGAATGGTGGCGACCACGTCGCAGAAGCGTTTGAGCCACGCAGCCGTGTGCTGGGCAGTCTTGATTTCGACAAGCACCGTCACGCCAACATTGATCTTGTTCGCGTCGAGCAAGACCGCACGGCGCGCGATCACGCCGTCCTGTTCGAGTTTCTGGATGCGCCGCCAGCAGGGCGTATTCGAAAGATTCACGCGTTCCGCGATTTCGGAAACCGCGAGCGTGCCGTCCTGTTGCAGGACGGCCAGAATGGCCTTGTCGATGTGGTCCAGCACGCTTTCCTCCTCTCGGAAGCCCGGTCAATAGATCGCGTTTTTCAACGCTCTACCTTACCTGTGCATCTCGGGAGGAAAATCCGCACCCGTCGGCGCGAAATTATTTTGCGCGCGCCGTCTGAGGCGAAACGAAGGTCAGGCCTCTGTTGCGACGGCCAGAACTCTGCCATAGCAGCGCAGCGAAAACCCAAGGCTTTCAGCGAGTTGGCTCAGCGCGGCCTCGATGTCGCCGAGCGAAAACACACCGCTCACGCGCCGGCGGTAGGCCGATTCGGGAAACCGGATATAGCCGCTGTAATAGCGCTGGAGTGTTTCGACGACGTCGGAGAACGGCCGGTCGAGCACCACCAGGGCGCCCTGCGTCCACGAAAAGATGTCGGCGGACGTCTCGGGCAAGCGGGCGATTTTCCCGGCAGACACCGACCAGGCCGAGCCGTCGGGAATCAGCACGCGCTTGCCCGCGTGCACGGAAAGCAACGCGTCGCCGCCCTCCACGGCCACGACGGTATGCAGGCGCAGTACATCGACGCTCACGCGCGCCCCTTCGGTGCTGATAGCCGCGTCGCGCGTCGTGACCACGATCGGCTGCCAGTGCGTGCGGGACTGGTCCGTAGCGAGTTGCCCCGCAGCGAGGTAGACGTGCCCCTGCCCCTGGTCCGCCGTATAGAGACGCGTGCTCGCGCCGACGGTGAGGGGCGTCTCGTCGCTCAGCGAGATACGCTGTTGCGCCGCCCGGCCGTTGCGATAGTCGGCGTCCAGCGCGAAAGCCTTTACCATCTCGCGCGTGCCCACGGCGGCTAGCACGGCCGTGGCGACGCCAACGCCTGCCTTGAGCGCACGCCGCCGCCCGCGTGACGGGACATCCAGCGCACGACGCACCGCGTCGCTCGACGAGCCCTGCAGCGCACCGAAGCGCCCGAGACGCTCCTGCAAGCGCGCCCAGGCGTCCTCGTGCGCCTGATCGGTGCGTAGCCACGCGTCGAACGCTTCGCGTTCGGCCGCAGTGATACGATCGTCACGCAAGCGGATTTCCCAGTCGATGGCTTCCTGTGCCGCCCGGTCGAGCGCATCGGCAGCTGAACCTGATGTCAATTTTGTGGAAGGCATGATCCGGGCATCGCGGTGAGTCGACCGCCGAAAGTGGCGACGAGATGGGCGCATTGTAGGCCATCTCACGACGGTAGCATTTGTTTGCCCCGGCGGTCGATAGATAACGGCGCTGCGCGAACCCCGTATTCTAGTCGCCGTGATGCGTGCGTGGATTTTGAAAAGAAATCTTCACCCGAGGCGTCACCCGCATCCAGACGCTGACGACATAACGAGCCATGCGTGCATTGATTCCGCCACGCTCTCGACATGCTCTTTCATCATCGAAAAATGATCGCCCTGCACCTGAGCGTGTCCTTGCAGGGCATCCCAGTGCGCCAGTAAATCGACCGTGTTCGCGGTCCGGCAAAACGGATCGGCGCAATGAACCAGAAATACAGGCGTTGCCAGTTTTTCCGGAACCCAGTTTCCGAAAAGGCGCTGATACCATGCCATGGCCGTCAGTTGATTGTCGTTCGGAGGCAAGCCTCGCCAACGCTCACCCAACGCATCCAGCAGCGCCGTCTTCATATCAGGTGTCGCGAGATCGAATCGGTACGAGTCCAACATGATCAGCGCTTCAGGCTGTTTGCCCAGAGATTCCAGGCGCGCCGCCGTTGCATGTGCAATCAGGCCGCCACTGCTATGACCTGCGATTACAACCGATTCGCTCCCACAAGCGTCCAATATCGTCTGCGCGTGAAAGTCCGCCAATTCTCCGATGCTCCGCGGTAACGCAGTGTCGTGTGTGAACCCTGGGTTCGGGCAGACGATAATCTCCCGGTCATCTGAACGCTTATTCAGTGCCTCGCCCAGATGCGAATAATGGAAATCGGCCATTGGCGTCGCCGATGCGATGAAAAACAGTTTGTCTGCGCCTCCTGTCGCAATTCTGATCGTAGATTGAACACGCGGTGATGGAATGGATCCGACTCCGGCTTTCACTTCGACTGCGCGGCGAGCATCGCATGCACTATCGAGCAATTGCTGCGCCTTTACATAGTCTTTCTCGACCAGCGATTGAATGACTGCGCTCGACAAGTTCCGCGCCGACTCGACAAATTTTTCACGCGCTTCATTCTCGTCGGATTGACTCGTCGCTTCATCGCGATCGATCGCGCTTTCCAGCCATGCCGTCAATTCATGCACGCTCGGAGCGTCGAATAGCAATGTGGCGGGCAATGGCAGTTCCAGCGCATCGGTCAGCCGGTCCCGGATCGTAATTGCTGTCAATGAATCGAGTCCCCACTCCTGAAGCGGATCGCTTGGGTCAATCTCTCCAGAGATGCCCATAACGGCAGTAATCGTCGAATGAACGAGCTTCGCGAGTACGCGTTTCCGCTCCGGTTGCTGGAGAGACTTCAGATGCGCGCTTGGATGCAGCGAAGACTGGGCTGCGTCAGCTGTTTCAATCGTGCTTTCAAAGGCCGCAACCTTATCGTTGGGTCCTTGAAGCCAATACGACTGGCGCTGAAACGGGTACGTTGGCAAGTCGATATAGCTCACTCCATGAGGCTCGAAGAAAGCTTTCCAGTCGAGCGTATGCCCCTGCACATGCAGGGCCGCCAGCGCCTTCTGCAAGACTTCCACACCCGGACGATCACGTCCCGACGTCGACAGGAACGTACACGCGCGTCTTCGCTCTTCGTCCACGCAGGTCTGCGCTAGAGCGCTTAACGTCGCCTGCGGACCGATCTCCAGATACACCTTCGCGCCTTGCTCCGATAAAGTGCGCACGCCATCCGCGAAACGCACTCCGGCACGCACCTGCCTGACCCAGTAATCCGGATTGCACATTTCCGACTCAACGGCAATCCTGCCGCCGATGTTCGTGACCACCGCGATTTGCGGCGCATTGAAAGTCAGTGTGGATAGTTCCGCGCGGAACGCGTCGAGCATTCCGTCCATGTGGTGCGAGTGAAACGCGTGGCTGACACTCAGACGCGTATGCCGTCGTCCTTGCGCAGCAAAATGCGCCGCTATTTCCAGCACCGGTGCCTCGTCGCCGGAGATCACTGTCGAATGCGGGCCGTTGATTCCTGCAATCGATACTCGCTGACCAAGCTCTTGCAGTTGCGCGTCGACCTCTTCTTCACTCGCCTGTAGCGACACCATCGCGCCGCCCTGCCTTTGCGCCTGCATCAATCTCGCTCGCGTCGCGACCAGCGTGCAGGCGTCAGCCAACGGCAGTACGCCCGCGACATGTGCTGCCGATATCTCGCCGAGTGAATGGCCGAGTAGCAGATCCGGTTTCAGCCCCCACGACTCCAGCAGCCGAAAGAGCGCGACTTCCATGGCGAATAGCGCGGGCTGCGTATAAGCCGTCTGATCCAGCAGCGCTGCGTCGGCGCTTCCGGCATCGGCGAATATCACTTCGCGCAGAGGCCGCGACAGCACGGGGGCGAACTGCTCGCACAGCGCATCGAAGCTCTTTTGGTAAGTCGAAAACGCGTCATACAAATCGCGGCCCATGCCGCAGAACTGGCTGCCCTGTCCAGTGAACAGCACCGCGACCCGTCCACCTTTTGCGTTGTCACACGTCTGCATCACGGTTGCGGACTCGCCTCGCGCCAGTCTTTCCAGCGCATCCATTAGCGTCAGCCGATCACCCGTCACGATAGCCGCTCGACACGCGAAATGACTACGACTTGTCGCCAGCGAATACGCAAAATCGAGCAGATCGATTTCAGTCTGATCGGCAAGCATTGCATGCAATTGCCTTGCTTGCGCCCGAAGCGCGGCCATCGACTTGCCCGACAGCACGAACGGCACAAACGAAGCGGCAGGCAGCGCTGCACGTTCGCTTCGCGGCCGCGTAGCAGACGGCGCTTCTTCAAGAACAACGTGGGCATTCGTGCCGCTCAATCCAAACGCAGAGACCGCCCCCCGGCGTATGCGTTGCCCCACAGGCCAGCGCACTGGCTCGTTCAGGAGCTGCACCGAACCGCTCGACCAATCGACATGTCGACTAGGTCTACGTGCATGTAATGTCTTAGGCAGCAATTCGCGTTGGAACGCCAGCGCAATCTTGATCACGCCCGCCATACCCGCGGCAGCCTGCGTGTGTCCGAGATTCGATTTGATCGACCCAAGATAAAGCGGCAAATCCGCCGAATGTGCCTTGCCATAGGTATCGAAAAGCGCTTCCGCCTCAATCGGATCGCCGAGTTTTGTGCCTGTACCATGGGCCTCGACGACATCGATATCTTTCGCTCCCAGGCGCGCATTGCTCAATGTCTGGCGAATCACGCGCCGTTGGGCCGCACCACTTGGCGCAGTCAAACCCTGGCTGCGCCCATCCTGATTGGCTGCCGATCCACGGATCACCGCCCATATCCGTCGCCCGTTTCTTTGCGCGTCACTCAGACGTTCGAGCATGAGCATGCCCACACCTTCAGCCCAGCCGACGCCATTGGCATCCTCGGAAAAAGGCTTGCAGCGACCGTCTGGCGCGAGTCCACGCAAACGACTGAACTCGATGAACGGCCAGGGCGTCGCCATCACACTGACACCGCCGGCCAGGGCCAGCGTGCTCTCGCCAAGACGCAGCGATTGACACGCCAGATGCAGTGCGACGAGCGAGGAACTGCACGCAGTGTCGACCGTCAATGCCGGCCCTTCGAGACCCAGTGCGTAGGCGATTCGCCCCGACGCGATGCTCGGCGCGCTGCCCACCTGCATGTAGCCCTCCAGATCGCTCGGCACACCGATCATGCGCGCGCCGTAATCGCTATACATGCAGCCGATGAAAACGCCCATCTGACTGCCGTGCAACGAATTCGGCGCGATGCGGGCGCGCTCGACTGTTTCCACCGACGTCTCGAGCAGCAAACGTTGCTGCGGATCCATACTCAACGCTTCGCGCGCCGCGATACCGAAATAGTCCGCATCGAACTGGTCGGCATCCTGCAGAAATCCGCCCGAGCGCGTGTAGCACTTGCCGATCGCGCCGGGATTCGAGTCATATAGTTCGTCGACTTTCCACCCACGCCACTGCGGAAAGGGCGAAATGGTATCGCCCTCGTTAATCAACAGATTCCAGAGTTGATCCGGTGTGGAAATTCCACCTGGAAAACGACATCCCATTCCGATAATCGCAATGGGCTCCTCCGTGACTTTGCGCGCCTCCTGCAATTCGACGAAGGCTTGTTCCAGATATTGGCGAAGTTTCGCTTCGGTGCCGGACATGGCGCTCATCCGATTCGATGGGGGTTTCCAAAGTGCTGATCCAGCAAACCAAATAGCTCCTCATTCGAGACCTTTTGCAACTCCGTCGTAGCCGTAGTTGATTCGCTTCGCGCTGCCACCATGGCCTGAAGCCGCCGGGCAATCGCCGACAATTCAGCACTATCGATAGCGTGTTCGATCGACGCCGATTCCAGTCTGGCGACCTCCGCCGCGAGCGCATCGAGCGACACCGTTGTCTCGAAGCGCTGCGGCGCGCTCACTGACTCCACAGGTGTCGACGCAATACGGATGCGGTCGCGCAAAGCTACGCAGGTTGGACATTCGAACAGCAGGGTCGCGGGCAACGACAGTTCACAAGCGCGGTTCAGGCGATTCCTGATCTCAAGCGCCATCAGCGAGTCGAGTCCCAACTCGCGTAGCGCCCGTTCCGGATCGACTGCTTCCGGTCCTTCCAGACCCAGCACGTCCGCAATCACCGAGCGAATGAAATCGAGTTGCGCATGCTCGCGTTGAGCGGCTGGCAAATTCGCGAGTTGAACACGCAGTGGCGCGGGTGTATTCATTCGGGCCGCTGAAGACGGACCGTTCGCGTCATGCACAGAATCGAGCGACGAATTTGCAGCATCCGAGTGACGCACGCCGGATGCACGCATTCGGGCAGCGACCAGCAAAGCATCGTCACGTCCAAGCGCCGCATCGAATGCCGCGAGGCCCTCGGCAGGCGTAAGAAGCGCGATGCCGCGACGGCGCAACCGCGCCTGATCGGCCACGTTGAGTTTCGCGGCCATGCCACTCTGCGCCCACGGCCCCCACGCGAGTGAGAGTGCCCGCATGCCCTGAACGCGTCGATGCTGTGACAGCGCATCCAGAAAACTATTCGCTGCCGCGTAATTCGCCTGCCCCGCCGTCCCGATGACGCCCGCCAGCGACGAATACATCACGAAAAATGCGAGATCGAGATGACGAGTCAATTCATGCAGATGCCACGCGCCGTCGAGTTTAGGCTTGAGAACGCGATCGAGACGCGCGGCATTCAATGCATCCACGGGACAGTCATCCACCACGCCGGCGAGATGAATCACGCCGATCAACGGATGATCGTCGGCGATAAGCGAAAGCGCCTCGACCAGACTCTCCCGGCGTTCGACTTCGCAAGCGGCGATAGTGATCGTTGCGCCTGCTCGCTCGAGCTCACGTCGCCAATACTCCGCGCCCTCTGCACGCTGCCCCTGACGCGACAGCAACAGCAGGTGCCGGCATTGATGCTTTCGCACCAGATGCTCCGCGAGCAACATGCCTAATGCACCCGTGCCGCCGGTTAGCACCACGGTGCCGTTTGGGTCCAGAGAAGGTCGACTGGAAAGCTGTGCGGCGGGCGCACTCATTAGCGACGGTTCAAACAACGTGCCGCGACGCAATGCGATCTGCGCTTTTCCGCAATCGAGCACATCGACGAAACGGGAATGCGAACTCGCATCCTTATCCACGTCCAGGAGCGAAATGCGTCGATCAGGATGCTCGGCCTGCACCGAGCGCAGCATCCCCCAGAGCGGCGCGTGTTCGAGGTCGGCGACGTCTTCTGCTGTATCGGTGGATATCGCGTGGCGGGTCATCACAACGAGGCGACTTGCGCTTGCGTCTACGTCTGCGCTGGCGAGCCAGCCCTGCACGATCGACAGCATGTGTCCGCAGGCGTTATGTGCGCGGGTCACGAGATTGGCGTCGTTCACTTCGTCGTCGGTTGCTGCGGTTTGCGTCGCCACGCAACAGGCCAGAACGATGTCGGGAAACTCGCTATTCAGCGCCGAGCGCGTATTCAACTCCGCCCAGTTTTCGTAATGGTCCATGTTTGCCGACGCGGCGATCTTTTCCCGCATACTTGCAGGCAGTTCGCCAATCACCGCAACCGATGGACGAACGCTGCGCTTCGTCGTCCCGATTGCGACGTCACTCCACTTCATCGCATATAAATCGCGGCAGGCCTGGTCGGGCAAGAACCGCGCGACCGGCGCGCGTCGCGTCGTCACGCCTTCGATGCTCGCCACCCAGCCGTTTTCCGCGTCGTGCAACGTGAGGTCCGCCACCGTGTATTCCCGACGTGCATCGGGCTCGTCGCGCATGCTGTGGCGCACCCACGCGGGCGGCACCTTGCGTCCGGACCAGATGACCCGCTCGATCGTGAACGGCAATTGCGGTGTGTCGTCGGAAGGCCTATCGATCAGCGCGAATGCGAACGTGTTGTCGATCAGACCGCCCGGCAGCGGAGCATCGTCATCCGGCACATCCGGCGGCGCGCCCAAGCGACCAATATGGCGTCGCTCGTCGATACGAGCACTGCCACGCAGCCACCACCAGCGCGCGCCCCAATCGACCTCGACCGCTCGCAGTTTGTCGACAATGTGCGTGCTTTCTCGCAGCGCCTCTTGTGGCGGCGCGAACGGCTCGTGCAACGCCAACGTAGCGCTGACGTGCGGCTGTATAACGGCCGTCGCGTGCACGATCCAGTCCTCGCCTTGCCGCGTGGAAAGCGTGACGGCGTATCCCGCTTGTGCATTTCCGATTTCGCGCAACTGCACGAATAAGGTCGCTTCGTCGTGGCTGTCGTCGAATGACAAGACGCGCAGGAATTGCACATCGTGTATATCGATCGCTTGCCCTGGCCAATGCGATTCCGAAATGGCAAGCAGAATGGCCAGATAAAAAGCGCCCGGAACCACAATCCGCCCATACACTCGATGGTCAGCGAGATAAGCCTGACGTGCCGGGCCAATTGCCAATTGATGCACTATGACCTTGTCGGGAAGATCGAGGCGCTCTCCGGCGAGCGCATATTGCCCGGCTGGCGCGTTTTTCTGCGTCGCCTCATGATTAACCGCGTCGATCCAGTAACGTTGCCGCTGGAAGGGATAATGCGGCAAGTCGATCCGTTGCACGGCGTAAGGCGCGAAAAACGCTTTCCAATCCACCGGATAATCGCGAAGATGCAAACCCGCCAGCGCTGTCATCAGCGTCGCGTCGGCCGGGCGATCTTTTTTCAGCGTCGCGATGAACGTGCTGTTCGGCAACCGACTGTCGCCGAGCGATTGCTGCGCCAATGCGCATAGCACCGCTTGTGGACCGACTTCCAAAAACGTAGTGACTCCGCTCTTTGCGAGCGCGGTCACGCCATCGGAAAATCGCACGGTGCCGCGCACATGTTTCACCCAATAATCCGGCGTACTCAGTTCGCGTTTCGTGGCGAGTTTCCCACTCACGTTGGAAATGATGTCTATCTGCGGCTCTTCGAAATGCAATGTCGACAAGACATCGCGAAACGCCGCGAGCATGTCGTCCATATGCGCCGAATGAAAAGCATGGCTGACGGCAAGCCGCGTCGTTCGACGACCAATTGACGTAAAGTGTCCGGCAACTGCAAGCACGGCGGCTTCATCACCGGAAATCACGGTCGAACGCGGGCCATTGAGTGCAGCAATCGCAACCTCTCGATGAACATTTTCCAGTTGCGCCAGCACTTCATGCTCACTCGCCTCCAGCGACACCATTGCGCCCCGAACCGGCAGCGCCTGCATCAGCCGCGCACGCGCAGCCACCAGCTTGCAGGCGTCGTCGATCGACAAAATCCCCGCAACGTGCGCGGCGGAGATTTCCCCCAGTGAGTGCCCCATTAAAAAGTCGGGTTTGAGTCCCCACGATTCCAGTAAACGAAAAAGCGCAACTTCGAGCGCAAATAGCGCGGGCTGCGTATAGCCGGTCTGGTCGAGAAGCACGGCATCGCTATCGCCGGCTTCGGCCATCACCACCGCGCCTAACGGACGGTTCAAAGTGTCGTCGAAGCGCGAGCATAGCGAATCGAATACCGCGCGATAGAGCGGAAACTCCCGATACAACGCCTTGCCCATTCCCGCAAACTGACTCCCTTGCCCCGAGAAGAGCACGACGAGCGCGCCACGATGTGCGTTCGAATCGGCAATCTGCAAACACTGCGACGTCGAACCCTGTGACAGTTTCGTCAGCGCGCTCTGCAATTCGATCCGCTCACTGGCGATAATGGCCGCGCGCTGTTCAAAGGCGCTACGGCTCGTTGCCAGCGAAAAGGCGAGATCGGCGATCGAAATATCGGGTTGCGAGTCGAGCCTGCCCAGTAATTGCCGCGCGTGGTCCTGCAAAGCAGGCAATGTTCTCGCCGACAGCACAAACGGCCAGTGTTTCGCTGACGCTTCCGTTGCGGTCGTCTCGCGCGCATTTTGTCCGCGCGGCGGCTCTTCAAGAATTGCGTGCGCATTCGTGCCGCTCAGTCCAAATGCCGAAACACCCGCACGTCGAGGATGCGCGTTGCCTTCCCACCGCATCAACCGGTCAACGACGCGAACGGGCAACGTGTCCCAGTCGATCTGCGGGTTGCGCGGCGCGCAATGCAAACTCGGGGGCAACGCGCCATAACGCATTGCTGCGATGATCTTCGCGACACCCGCGAGACCTGACGCCGACTCGAGATGACCGACATTGCTTTTCAATGCGCCGAGCAAGAGCGGATCGTCCGCACGCCGCCCCTGCCCGTAGACGGCAGCAAGCGCCTGCACCTCAATCGGATCTCCCAGCGAAGTACCCGTGCCGTGGCATTCGACCATGTCGACGTCCGCCGGCGTCAGTTGCGCATCGTCCAGCGCCGCACGCAGGACCGCCTGTTGCGAAATGCCGTTGGGCGCAGTGATGCTGCTGCTCGCGCCATCGTGATTAACCGCACTCCCGCGAACGACGGCCAGAATGTTGCGTCCTCGCGCGCGCGCATCGCTCAGGCGTTCGAGCACCAGCACCACGACGCCCTCGCCGCGACCGTAGCCGCTGGCGTTTGCCGAAAATGTTCGCGATCGCCCATCCGCTGCAAGCGCTCGCGTCCGAGAAAGCAACACGAACAACTGCGGCGCGGCTATCACCTGCACGCCGGCCGCGAGCGCCAGCGCGCACTCGCCTCGCCGCAATGACTGGCAAGCCAGATGCAGCGCGACGAGCGAAGAAGAACACGCTGTATCGACCGATAGCGCCGGTCCTTGCAAGCCGAACGTGAAAGCCAGGCGCCCGGCCGCAAACGCGCTGTGCGTGCCGAGGACTTTATAAGCGTCGGCATCGATGTTCGACTGCTGCATCGCTTCATAATCGCTAGGGCCGATGCCAACAAATATGCCCGTTTTCGATTGCTTCAACGCATGAGGAACGATGCCCGCATCTTCGAACGCCTCCCACGCAGCCTCCAGCAACAGGCGATGTTGAGGATCGATATGCCGCGCCTCGCGCGGACTGATGCCAAAGAACGCCGGATCGAAAAGATCGATATCGCTGACGAATCCGCCTTCACGAACATAACTTTTACCGCGCGCATCCGGATCGGGGTCGTACGTGCGATCGGCGTTCCAACGGCTGGCCGGGATCGGTCCCACAACATCGAGCCCATTTTCCAGCACGTGCCACAGACTCGCGAGATCGACGATGCCGCCAGGCAAGCGCAACCCCATGCCGACGATCGCAATGGGCTCGCGATCCGTGCCTTGCCCTTGCGCCAACCGTTCACGCAAACGTTCGATTTCCCGCAACGAAAGCGCGAGCGTTTCCCTGAGTTTTATCGCGCTCGAATCAGTTCCGGCCATCAGCGATCTCCCCAAGCAGCGTATGCGCGACGCTCAGCAATGCTTCGTCGTCGAGCAAGGCCATATCGTTGATTGACGACTCGACGACCTTGGGCCGCTCCGATGAAACGTCGCCGGCAAGCGCAAGCAACGTCGGCAACAATCCGCGCTCGCGCAATGCCCGAATGGGAATGCGCGCGATCATCTCGCGCAGTTCGACGTCGCTCATATCGCCCGTGCTGACGAGATCGGAATTTTCGCTGGGCGTGTCGGTTGCATCGTTGAAGCGCTTTGCGAGCAGATCGGCGACGTCCTGAATCGACGGATAGTCGAACACCAGCGTTGCAGGCAACGACTGCCCGCTGAGCGTCTGCAAGCGTCGCCGGAATTCGAGCGCCATCAGCGAATCCATGCCGAGATCGAAGAAGCCTTGATTCGCGGCCAGACTCGCGGCGTCCGCGACGCCGAGCACAGCAGCGGCTTCCACTTTGACCCGCGATATCCATAGACGCAGACGCTGCTGAGGCTGCAATGCGTTCAACTCGCGAACGAAGGCATTGTCTCGATCCGGGCTTCCGGATTCCGCCTCCGGCTTGTCGATATCCGATCTTGCTTCCGGCAATTCGTCGAGTACGGCACGCAACCGCGCCATCGAGAAAAACTGCACGAAATCGGTCCAGTTGACGTCCGCGATAATCGACTGCGTGTCGCCATGATCCAGTGCCTGCTGCAAGCCTTCCAGAGCGAGTTCACACTCAAGCGGCATCAGGCCGTAGCGGCGCAAGCGTTCGCGCACCGCATCGTCCTGCGCCATACCGCCCGCTGCCCAAGGTCCCCAGGCGATCGCGGTCGCAGGCAGACCTTGCGCTCGCCGATACGCTGCGAGCGCATCGAGGAACGCATTGGCGGCGCAATATGCACTTTGATGTCCGCTTCCCCATACACCCGATATCGATGAAAACAGCACGAATGCATCGAGCTTCCGGTCGAGCAAAAGTTCGTGCAGGTGGAGCGCGCCGGCAACCTTGCCAGCGATGACATTGGCTTGCTCTTCAAGCGTGCTGTCGAGCATCGCGCTGTAGTGCATCGAACCCGCCGCGTGAAAGACCGCGCGTAGCGGTGGACCTTCGGCATCGATTTTTTGTATCAACGCCGCGAGCGATTCCCGGCTGGCGACATCGCAGGCGGCGAGCGTCACTTTCACACCAGGTATCGCCGATAGATCCGATATCCAGCGTTCGTCTGATGTTGACGCGCCACGTCGGCTGACGAGCACGATGTGCTCTGCGCCTGACTTGGCGAGCCATGTCGCGATTCTTTGGCCGAGCGCGCCCGTTCCGCCAGTAACGAGTACGGTGCCAGCAGGTTTCCATGAACGCGGCGCGTGCGATGTTGACAGCAGTTCGCGAACGAGGCGCGCAACGAATAGACCCGCGCGGCGGACCGCGAATTGATCCTCGCGCACGGTGGTATCCGTTGTGCGATTGACAAGCAGACGGGCTAATTCGCCGAGTATCGCGGGCCGTGCATCGGCGGCCAGATCGATCAAGCCGCCCCACGAAGTGGGCCGCTCCAAACTGATGCCACGCCCGAGTCCCCAATTAAGCGCCTGCACGGGATGCAGCAACGCGTCCAGTGAACTCGTCGATATTGCACCCGACGTCAGCAACCAGATCGAAGCTTCGGGCGCGAGTTCAGCCAATGTCTTCATCAGCCAGAGATTGAGCGCGTAGCCATTGGGCAATCCGTTTTGCGCCGTGTGTGGCGTTTCATCGAGCGACAGCAGCGAGAGCACACCGACAACAGGTGTTTCTTCGACACTGGCGTCGAGAAGCGCTGTAGCGAGCGCGGAGTGATCACGTTCATCGCCGCTCAATTCAATCATTACGACTTTCGCGCCTGCGGTGCTCCACGCTTCACCGAGTTCTTCTAACGACTTTTCGTCCGCGTACTTTGAGCTGCGTATTACGAGCCACGTTTTCGCGCGACGAGAGTCGTCCACCGACTTTGTATTAGGAATGAAGGGACGCCACATCATGCGGTAACGCAGCGAATCCAGCCGTGTCTGAATCTGTCGCTTGTGATGCCAGCGAGACAGGCTCGGGAGCAAACTTTCCAGCGCCGCGTGCTGCTCCATGCCAATCAGTTCAAGAGTCTCGCCGAGCTGCTTCATTGCACCGTGTTCGACATCGCGCCAAAACGTGACTTCTGCGTCGGTTTTAGCGGCTTCGGAACGTTGTGCGTTCTTGCCTTCAGTAAGCGGCAGCCAATAGTGCTGACGTTGAAACGGATAAAGTGGAAGATCGATTCGGCTCACGCCATAGGGCGCAAAAAAAGCCTTCCAGTCGAGCGTATGACCCTGCACGTGCAGGCCCGCCAGCGCCTTCTGCAAGACTTCCACGCCCGGACGATCGCGTCCCGATGTCGACAGGAATGTACACGCGTGTCTTCGCTCTTCGTCCACGCAGGTCTGCGCCAGCGCACTCAAGGTCGCCTGCGGACCGATCTCCAGATACGTCGTTGCGCCTTGCTCTAACAACGTACGCACGCCATCCGCGAAACGCACCGCAGCACGCACCTGTTTGACCCAGTAATCCGGATTGCACAGATCCAACTCACTGGCAATCCTTCCACTGATGTTCGTGACCACCGCAATTTGCGGGGAGTTGAAAGTCAGCGTGGAGAGTTCCGCGCGGAACGCGTCGAGCATTCCGTCCATGTGTTGCGAGTGAAACGCATGGCTGACACTCAGACGCGTATGTCGCCGTCCTTGCGCCGCGAAATGCGCCGCTATTTCCAGCGCCGGTGCCTCGTCGCCAGAGATCACTGTCGAATGCGGGCCGTTGATTCCTGCAATCGATACTCGCTGACCAAACTCTTGCAGTTGTGCGTCGACCTCATCTTCGCTTGCCTGCAACGACACCATCGCGCCGCCCTGCCTTTGCGCCTGCATCAATCTCGCTCGCGTCGCGACAAGCGTGCAGGCGTCGGCCAGCGACAGCACGCCCGCAACATGTGCTGCCGATATCTCGCCGAGTGAATGACCCAGCAGCAGATCTGGTTTCAGCCCCCACGACTCCAGCAACCGAAAGAGCGCGACTTCCATGGCGAATAGCGCGGGTTGCGTATAAGCCGTCTGATTCAGCAACGCGGCGTCGGCGCTTCCGGCATCGGCGAACACCACTTCGCGCAAAGGCCGCTGAAGCACTCGATCGAACTGCTCGCACAAGGAATCGAAGCTCTTTTGGTAAGTCGGAAACGCGTCGTACAGATCTCGGCCCATCCCACTAAACTGACTTCCCTGGCCAGTGAACAGCACCGCGAGCCGTCCACCTCTTGCGTTATCACACGTCAGCATTGTCGGTGCGGAATCGCCTCGCGCCAGTCGCTCCAACGCATCCATTAGCGTCGCGTGATCGCCCGTCACGATAGCCGCTCGACACGCAAAATGACTGCGACTGGTCGCCAGCGAATACGCGAAATCGAGCAAATCGATTTCAGGCTGAGCGGCAAGCATCGCGTGTAATTGCCCTGCTTGCGCCTGAAGCGCGGCCATCGTCTTGCCGGACAACACGAACGGCGCGACCGATGGCGCCGCGCATTCGCTTCGCGGCTGCGTAATCGGCGGCGCCTCTTCGAGAATGATGTGAGCATTCGTGCCGCTATAACCGAACGAACTGACGCCCGCCCGGCAAACCGGTATCGCTTTCGCGAGATCAAGACCCGTCGTCGCAATTGCGGCCGGTATTCTAGCCAGATGCGGCTCGACCAACGGGTTAATCGATTCACAATGAGGATGCGGCGGCACATGTCTGTGCTGCAGAACCAGCATGGCCTTGATGACCCCCGCCAGTCCCGCCACGGCCTCCGTGTGGCCAAGATTCGCCTTCACCGATCCTACGATTAGCGGCTGCTCGCGCGCCGCATCGGCATCGCCATAAACATTCGCCAGCGCCTCGATCTCGACCGGGTCGCCCAACGGCGTGCCGGTCCCATGCGCCTCGACGTAATGCACGGCGTTACCGTTCAGTCCCGCAGACGAGAGCGCCGCGCGCACGACCGCTTCCTGCGCGAGCCCATTCGGCGCCGTGATGCCATTGCTCGCGCCGTCCTGATTCATGGCGCCACCTTTGATAATCGCGAGTATGCGGTCGCCATCCTTAACCGCGTCCGCATAGCGCTTGAGCACGGTCACCGCACATCCCTCACCCCTGACGTAGCCATTCGCGGCGGCATCGAAAGTCTTGCAGTGCCCGTCCGGCGAGAGCATCTGCGCCCGGCCAAAAATCAAACTCAATTCCGGCGACAACAATAGATTGACGGCACCGGCAATCGCCAGATCGCATTCGCCTCGCTGCAAACTATGGACGGCGAGAAGCATGCCGACCAGTGCCGAAGAACATGCCGTATTGACCGTCAATGCCGGGCCGTGGAAATCGTGCACATAGGCGAGACGTCCCGCCAGAATCGACATCGAACTTCCCGTCGATGAATACAACTGGTAGTCGTCGTAGTCGTTCGATTTGGTGCCTATCGTTTCGTAATCGTGTCCGAAGCTGCCGACAAACACGCCGGTACAACTCCCCCTCAAGGCAAGCGGGTCCAGTCCGGCGTCCTCGAACGCGTGCCATGTCGTCTCGAGCAAAATGCGCTGCTGCGGATCCATATGCGCGGCTTCGCGCGGGGAGATCCCGAAGAACGCGGTATCGAACTGCGCAACATCCGCGAGAAAACCTCCCCACGAGGCGCCCGGCACACGCGCGGTAATGCTTTCCGGCCAGCGATCGGGCGGGACAGCGCCGATAAGTTCCACACCGTCGAGCAGGCACTGCCATAGCGATTCTCTGCTATCGATCCCGCCCGGGAAACGGCAACCCGTGCCGATAATGGCGATATCGTCCGCGGACGGTGTTCGATGAACATCGCGAGACGGGGTCACGCGCGCCGACGGCCTTCGGAGCGGCGCACTCGCACGATCCGTATCGTCCGATCGCGCGGACTTCTGCGCGAGAATATGCCCGGCAAGACTGCGAGAATCACCATGCCTGAAAAAGATCGCCGAATCGAGCGAAAGCTGAAACGTCCTGTTAATCAGCACGCGCAATTCAGTTAAATCCAGCGAGTCCAGTCCTCGATCCCTGAAAGAGCGATCTATCGCATCTTCGCCGGGTTTCTCATCGAGTTTCAGCCTGCGAACGAGCCGCTCCAGAACAGCGAGCACATCCGAAACCGATTGAATCGGCGCCGCAAGTTCATCGGCGGTATCAACGGCCACCGGTTCCTCCTGCGATTCACGCAGCGCGTATTCAACCAGCACACCGTGACCGAGATTCTCGGCATCCAACGGTCGATAGCCTGGAATCACATCGCGGATAGACGCGCCATGCGACAAATGAAAACGCAAGATCGGATCGATCTGGCGTGAATCCGCATCCGTCTGCAGTGCATAGGCCGCGTAATTGGAAGCGCCACTCTCAAGATAATTCCGGCACCGGCTCACGCCCACCACTTTCTCAATCCCGTCCTGCAAGGACGCGAGACGCAGCAGATACGACAGCATGGCATCGCCCAGACCAAACTGCTGAGTGGCCGGGTGAACGTTGATGGCCAGCAGTTGCTGGATCGGGCCATCGGGTTCGTGCAACGCGTCGACGGTGTCACTGGTCGTTCGATAGAGATCCCGCTCGTCGGCGATACGCTGCGTATAGCCGACGCCCGCAATCGCTCCTTCGAATTCGAGAACGAAATTCCCCTCAGGACGGCTGGCGATGCGGCGCGCGATCTCATCTGCGTCGATTCGCAGCGGTTGCGGCCAACACGCCTCCTCCAGTTCGAGCAAACGCGAAACATCGCTCGCCACGGCATGCCGAATTGAATAAGGCTTCTTTTTCAGCCAATTCAGCGTAACACGCGTATAAGGCAGCGAACGTGGGAAACGGCTGAACGTATCCGCATCGGGAAATAAGCCAGCTTCAGCGAGAACACGGAAAAATGTGGCGGCGTCGAGAAGATTCTGGCGCGAGAAAGCATGGATCGCGTCGAAGTGAAAACTTTCGGTCTGGGCGAGCGCCCGTTTGACCAGTCTGGCCGGCAAGGTATGCACTTCCAGAATGAGAATCCCGAAGCGGGAAATCACGTTGGCCCAACGTGAAAAGTGCTCGACGTAACGCTGAACGATATGCGCAGGCGAGATTAGCTTGCCCTCGTTCGACACCGACACAATCAGCGCATTTTCCGTGACGCGCGCAGCCGCGCTTTGCTCATCTTCGACGCCGCAATACGGTACTTCGTGGTCGAGAAACGAACGGACATGCAGAATATTTTCGTGGTCGACGATGCCCTCTCGCGCAAGACTCTGCAAGAGTTCGACTGGCTGACTGACATTACCATTAATCGTCAGATGCGGCAGGTCGCGTAGCGTAAGTTCGGCTTTTTCTAGCGCCTTGTCGTTCAGATCGATCCCGATCAGCAGCAACGGATGTTCTGCGAAATGCTTTCCTCGCAAGGTCGACGTGGAAATGAATCGATAGATTCTCAGCAGAAATGCACCGTCACCGCAGCCCATATCGGCGATATATTTCGGCTGACTCGCAAAGTCATCGTGATCGAATAGCTGGCGCAGACAACGGTCCACACTCGAAAAGAATTTCTCGTGCTGAAAGCCGCTGGCGATCACGTTCAAAGTGCGATCGATGTGCGTTTCGTGTCCTTGCGCATCGCTGGCAAAGACCGTATTGGCCTGTCCGAATAGCAACGCTGGCATCTTGCGCAGCATGGGCCAATAAGATGCCGCCATGCCCAGATTCAGCGCCCGCTCGAGCAGAAAGCGCCCCTCTTCGTTCAGCTCTGCGCCAACCATCCAGCCCTTTGCCGAAAAAATCCGGATCACCTGATCCGCGCAAGCGCGAGGCAAACACCGCCAGATGCTGGCCGCGGTCGCAGGTTGACTGCCGAGCGCCGTTCGCAAACCCACGAGCAAGGTCGTGACAATCGGGCCGTCGAGCAATCCGCAATCGATATGCGTTCCAAAGCACGCCTGATGGCGCTCAAGAATGCCGACCCAGTTCGCCAGCAACGCAGGCGGCAGTTCATTGAACGCACCCCGCACTACGTTCGAACCATAGGCGTCGATCAGTTCATCATCGACCGCCTCGACAAATGCGTGACCCGCAGTGCGCCGAATTTGTCCGCCTGGCTCGATTTCAATCCAGCCCATCGATTCCAGCATCCGGATTGCCGCACGGAGATTTCCGGAATTCGCGGAAAAACGTTGCTCAATTTCACAAATATCGGTGACAGGCTCGCGATCTAGATAATCGAACACGCCTGCATTTTTTAACGCATGCACCACGGGAACAAAAACGTACCCGTGCCCATAAACATTGATGAGTTCGAGCATATCGCGACCCTCAGGGCAATTCCTGCAACGCGTCACGCAATCAGTTATTCAATTTTTGTCCAGACCAGCGAGCCGGTCGCCGTTTTTCCCGAACCGCGCGGGTCCAGTGTCGGAACAGTGCGCAATGTCAGCGTGGCGCCGTCCAGCGTCCAGAAACGGACCTGATCGGTACCTATCCACGCCTCATCCCATCCGGCATCCACCCTGGTGGTGAGGGTGGTCGCGTCGAGCGTGTACGCGCCCGAATAGGCGATCATGGTGTCCCACAAGGCCGCCTTGGCTTCCTGCGTTTTCCCGGCCGATCGTCGCTCGGCGCTCAGGACGGCCATCATCCTTTGCGGGGTGATGATCAGAAAACCACGGGGCGCATCGCCATAAACAGATTGAAATTCTCCACCATCGAGGGAAAGTTCAAATGAACGCAGACGATATGTCCCGATTAGCTTTGAAGCATTGACGACCGGATTCGACATCGATTTTCCATCCCCATATTCGATCAATGAACCCCGATAACTATTTCATCGCTTTCGAACATTCCATCGCGCGCTCTCAAAAGACTAGGTTTAACAACACGACCCAGTCAATATTAAAATCCAATATCGTCTGATAATTTCGATATAAAGAACGCGCGACGCGATAGTTTTAAATTGGAGATCGCAATTTCCGGGAAATCGATGCGAATTTGCTTACGACACGCTTGATGCGAGCCGAATAGCGCAGCCGCGACACGTGCGCCGCCCATCGTGAACAATCACGCTTCATCCGCACGCCGCGCGAGATGATCGACGACTCGCTGCGCAGCGGGCTGCAACTGGTCGAAACTTCTGAAGCACACCACGAAGCGACGTTCCGCCCACGCATCGACGAGCGGAATCGTCTTTACGTTGAACACTCTGGTGTACGTCGTCGCCACTTCTTCCGGCACCACGCTGATGCCGAGTCCCGCCGCCACAACCCGGAATCCCGCATCGAAACTCGACACGATCACGCGATACGACAGCGCCGCGCCTTCGCTCGCCGCCGCGCGTTGAAGCATGGAATGCACGGCGGTGGTCGGCGGCAGCCCCACGTGTTCATACGCGAAGGTTTCCCGAAACGCGATCGAGCGTTTGGCCGCCAGCGGATGATCGGGATGCACGGCCAGCGCGAGACGATCGCGGCGGTAAGCGCGATGCTGCAATCCCTGCAGGTCGACGTTGTCCCAGCACACGCCGATGCTGGCGACGCCTTCGCGCAACTGGCGCACGAGTTCGTGCGACTGGCGCTCCTCCACGTCCACGCGGATATTCGCATTGGCCGGCTCGCGCATGAACGACGCGACATCGTCGAGCAGCGTTTCGGCGATTGCAGACGCCGACGCGCAAATGCTCACGCGGCCGCGCAAACCGCCGCCGAACGCCGCGATGTCGCTGCCAATCCGCTCGACGGTGAACAACACCGTGCGCGCGTGTTCGAGCAGTGCGAGGCCCGCGCCGGTCGGCGACACGCCGCGCCGCGAACGTTCGAGCAGCGGCACGCCGAGATCCGCTTCGAGTTGCGCGATCCGCTTGCTGATCGCCGATGGCTCGATATGCGCCTCTTCTGCGGCCCGCGCGATGTTGTGGTGATCGCAGACGGCCACGAAGAGCCGCAGGGTTTTCAGGTCGAGATCGCGCAAGGTTTTTGCCTCCTGAGACATTCCGGATCGGAAGCCTGGTGCTTCCGGAATGCCGCTTTACTAGTTTTCGGGAATGTCTAAAGTTAGCACGACGCTGGCGATCCGACGACCGGCGAGTTCCCGGAGACAGCTTCATGCCCCCACTTCCCACGCACGCCGTGATCCGCGAAGTCGGCCTTCGCGACGGCCTGCAAAGCCTGCCGCGCATCGTGGCGACCGAACAGAAGATCGAGTGGATCCGCGCCGCGTACGCAGCCGGTCAGCGCGAGATCGAAGTCGGTTCGTTCGTGCCCGCCCGGCTGTTGCCACAGCTTGCCGATACCGCCGCGCTCGTCGCCTTCGCGAAGACCTTGCCGGAGCTGTCGGTGTCGGTGCTCGTGCCGAATCTGAAAGGCGCCGAAAAAGCGTTCGAAACGCAGGCCGATCTGTTGCTCGTGCCGCTTTCGGCGAGCCTCGAACACAGCCTCGCGAATCTGCGCAAAACGCCCGATGAAGTGATCGCCGAAGTCGCCCGCATTCGCGCGGCGCGCGACGCCTCGGGCGCGAAAACGCTGATCGAAGGCGGCATCGGCACGGCGTTCGGCTGCACGCTTCAGGGCCACGTCGCGCCCGACGAAGTGCTGCGCTGCATGCAGGCGCTGCTCGATGCCGGCGCGGATCGCGTGAGCATCGCGGACACGGTCGGCTACGCCGGACCGCGCGCCGTGCACGACCTGTTCGCGAAGGCGCGCCGGATCGCAGGCGATCGTCTGTGGTGCGGCCACTTTCACGACACGCGCGGCCTCGCGCTCGCCAACGTCTACGCGGCGCTCGAAACCGGCGTGAACCGCTTCGACGCGACGCTCGCCGGCATCGGCGGCTGTCCGCATGCGCCCGGCGCGAGCGGCAACGCATCGACCGAAGACCTCGCGTTCATGCTCGCCGAAATGGGCATCGAAACGGGCCTCGATCTGCCCGCGTTGCTCGATCTGCGCGCGCAGGTCGCCCGCTGGCTCGACGGCGAAACCCTGCACGGCGCGCTGTGGCGCGCCGGTCTGCCCAACACTTTCGCGCGCGCGTCGAAGCGTGACGCGCTGACCGCCTGAGGAAACCGACATGGCCAACACGACACGATTGCCGCTCGACGGCGTCCGGGTGATCGAATTCACGCACATGGTGATGGGGCCGACGTGCGGCATGATCCTCGCCGATCTCGGCGCCGAAGTCATCAAGATCGAGCCGCCCGACGGCGATAAAACGCGCTCGCTGCCGGGCCTCGGCATCGGCTTTTTCCGCTCGTTCAACCGCAACAAGAAGAGCGTCGTGCTCGATCTCGCCACGCCGGAGGGTCGCGAAACGGCCGCCGAACTCGCCGATACTTGCGACGTGATGATCGAGAACTTCCGCCCCGGTCTGATGCAGAAAATGGGCCTCGACTACGCCACGCTCTCGGCGCGCAATCCGCGCCTGATCTACGTCTCGCACAAGGGTTTTCTGCCGGGGCCGTACGAGAAACGGCTCGCGCTCGACGAAGTCGTGCAGATGATGGGCGGCCTCTCGTACATGACCGGGCCCGCGGGCCGCCCGCTGCGCGCGGGCACGTCGGTCAACGACATCATGGGCGGCATGTTCGGCGCGATCGGCGTGCTCGCCGCGTTGCGCGAACGCGAGTCGACCGGGCTCGGGCAGGAGGTGCAAAGCGCGCTGTTCGAGAACTGCGTGTTTCTCTCGTCGCAACACATGCAGCAGTTCGCGATGACGAACGAAGCGCCGCCGCCCATGCCGTCGCGCGTCTCGGCGTGGAGCGTCTACGACGTGTTCACGCTCGCCGACGACGAGCAGCTTTTCATCGGCGCGGTGAGCGACAAACAGTTCGTCACGCTCTGCGATGTACTGCATTGCCCGCAACTCGCCGAAACGCCGCGCTTCGCCACCAACGCGCTGCGCGTCGCCGTGCGTGCGGAACTGCTGAGCTGTCTCGGCGAAATTCTCAAACATCGCCGCGTAGACGAACTCGCGCCGAAGCTCGAAGCGGCCGGCATCCCCTACGCGCCGATCGTGCGACCCGATCAGTTGATGAACGATCCGCATCTGAAAGCAAGCGGCGGCCTCGTGCCGATGCAGACCGACGACGGCGGCACCACCGACGTCGTGCTGCTGCCGATCACGATGGGCGGCCGCCGTCCGGGCGTGCGCCAGGCGCTCGCGCGCGTCGGCGAACACACGCAGGAGATTCTGTCGCGACTCAAGGCGCGGGTGAGCGCATGAACGCGTTAACGCATGAACGATCACGCGCGCAACGACAGGCGGCCGCCATGACGGACTAACGCCGCACGCCATCCATGAGCATTCGTCAGAAATGCCATTTCTTCGAAAAATCAGGAGACATTCATGCAGCAGACCGTCCCCGCGGGCGCCGTCCCGCTCGTCCCGCATGCCGTGCGCGTCGGCCTTCAACCCGGCGCGGAAATCGCCGCACGCATCGATCGCCTGCCCATGACGCGGCATCTCTGGATGCTCGTCCTGCTGATTTCGCTCGGCGGCTTCTTCGAAATCTACGATCTGATCTTCACGGGTTACATCGCACCCGGCATGGCGAAAAGCGGCGTGCTCGCCACGACGACGCACACGTTCTTCGGCTGGAACGGCATAGCGGGTTTCATCGCGGCAACGTTTGCGGGACTCTTCGTCGGGACCTTCTGCTTCGGCTGGCTGCCGGACCGCTTCGGACGGCGCAGCGTGTTCACAATTTCGCTGCTCTGGTATTCGATCGGCTCGGCGATCATGGCGTTCCAGACCTCGCCGGAAGCGCTGCTGTTCTGGCGCTTCGTCACCGGCATCGGCGTGGGCATCGAGATCATCACGATCGACAGTTACGTGACCGAACTCGTGCCGCAACACATGCGTGGACGCGCGATGGCTTTCAACCAGATGGTGATGTTCGCCGCCGCGCCGGTCTCCGCGATCCTCTCGTACTGGCTCGTGCCGACCGCGATGTTCGGCATCGACGGATGGCGCATCGTGGTGCTGGCCGGATCGGCGGGCGCGCTGCTCGTCTGGTTCGTGCGGCGCTCGGTGCCGGAGAGTCCGCGCTGGCTCGCTTCGCATGGAAAGCCGGAAGCGGCGGAGCATATCGTTTCGCGCATCGAAACGATCGTTGCCACGCAATCGCGTGCGCCCTTGCCGATGCCGCATCCGGTCGTCGTGCAGCCCGAGCATCGCCGCGCGTCGTTCGCCGAACTGCTTCAGCCGCCGTATCGATCGCGCTTCCTGATGCTCGTCGTGTTCAATCTATGCCAGGCGATCGGCTATTACGGCTTCGCGAACTGGGTGCCGACGCTGCTGATCGGGCAAGGCATCACGATCACAAAGAGTCTGCTTTACTCGTTCATCATCGCGTTCGCGCTGCCGGTCGGGCCGATGCTTTCCATGCTCTACGCCGATCGTTTGCAGCGCAAGTGGCTGATCGTCGGCGGCGCGCTGGTCGTGATCGTGTGCGGCCTCGCGTTCGCGCAAACGCGCAACGTGACGATGCTGATCGCGCTCGGCGTGCTGATCAGCTTCGCAGGACAAACGATCTCGGTGTGCTATCACGCTTATCAGGCCGAGCTGTTTCCAACCGCTATCCGCTGCCGCGCGAATGGTCTCGTCTATTCGGCGAGCCGCGTCGGTGCGATGTTTTCCGGCTTCTTCATCGCGGCGCTGTTGCGCGACTTCGGCGTGGCGGGCGCATTCACGGGCATCACGGCGTGCATGTTCGTGGTCGCCTTGTCGATTGGACTATTCGGCCCGCGCACCAACGGCATGCGGCTCGACGAACTGAATCACTGAGACATCGTCATGCAATGAACACCGCGCGTTAGCGCCTGAAGCATGCGCTCGCGCGCGCTGCATGCGTCGGCGACCGGCCACGTCGATCGATCTGCGACTTAAAAGCGGCGACTTAAAAGCTCCGACTTAACAGAATTGTCAGCGGAGCAACATCTTCGTGTCAGACGGCCTGGTATATGCTTGTGCACGACGTTGCCGATCACCCGCGAGCGCACGACATGCGGGTTCGCCGTCACGTTCTCGCGGTTTCACGCATAATCGCGGAGAAGCCGCTTCATCTTCGGATTCACACTCACTCTTCGTCGCACCACTTCCGTATTAATGTCACGTAGCAAAAACGTCCCCACCGCACCGATCCCCTCTGCTTCTCCCCAGTTTCTGCAGCGACCGCTGGACGAAAAAACGGCCACCGAAATGGCGCTCGCGCATCACCTCACATTCGCAGCCTGCAAGAGCTGGGCGGGCACGACGCGCCTCGTCAGCGAACTGGTGCGGATGGTCTATCTCACCTTCTACGTGCAATGCGAAGGTTACGGCGATACCGAGATCGCGCAGTTCGCGAACGCTGAAGCCGCACTGGAAACCTGCATTCTGCGCGCGGGCGACGACGAGACATGCCGCATTTCACCGGTCGAAAGCGCGCTGGTCGAGCCCATTCTTCAGCAGGCCGACACGCAGTTGTTTCTCGCGCCACGGCAGGCGTTGATCGAGGCTTATCAGCGACTCGATCGATTCCTGCGGAGTTCGAACGAATCGCCATTGCCGCAACTGTCGATGTAGACGCGCGACGCAAGCACACTAGCCGCGCGTGCGCGCCTTCTCCGACGGCTTGCTGACGAGCGCATCGTGCGTTTCCGCCAGCACCTCGACGAACGCCGAAGCGAGGCGCTCACGCGGCCGGTTCGGCGGAAACAGCAGATACATCGGGAACATGACGGCGGGCGCGAACGGCCGGATCGCGATATCGGGCCCGGCAAAATCGCGCGCGACGATCGGATGCGCCAGCGTCACGCCCATGCCGCTGCGCACCATCTCGCAGCAGATCGCCGTGTATTGCGCCTCGATCGCGAGCACGCGCTCCACGCCCGCACGCACGAACACTTCGTCCATCTGCGCACGCGTGCCGTCGCCGTGACACAGTGAAATAAACGACTCGCCTTCGAGATCCTCCGGGCGGATCGAGCGCTTCTTCGCGAGCCGGTGATGCGCGGGCATCACGCAAACAGCCGCCACCTTCGAGAGCAATTCGACCTCGCAGTTCGACGCCTCGCTCACATAGACCGCCACGCCCAGATCGCAGAACTGCGAAGCGGTCCAGTGATTGACCGTGCCCGACGTGTTCACGTGCAGCGAAACCGTCACGCCCGGATAGCGGTCCTGAAAGCGCTTGAGCGCGTGCGGCACGAGCGTGAGACCGGCCGACGGCATCGCCGCGATGCGCAACCGCCCGCTGCCCAGATTGCGGATCTGCGCCGCCGCGTTCGCGAGCCCCTGCAGACCCACATACGCGCGCTCCACTTCGCGAAAGAACGCCTCGCCCTCGCTCGTCGGAATGAGCCGCACGCCCACGCGCTGAAACAGCTTGAGGCCGGTATCGCGTTCGAGCTGCGCGATCAGACGGCTCACGTTGGGCTGCGAGGTGAACAGCGCCTTCGCGGCGGCCGTCATCGAGCCGGAGACCATCACCGCGCGGAACGCCTCGACGTGTTTCAGATTCATTGCCAACCCTCCTGGGCTTAACCCTGATCCATATCATCTGTGCATAGATGGCTATTTTATTCGTATTGGACGATATGAATAACGCGGGCGAGACTGCAACGCATCGGCGCACGAGTCCTACGCCGCCGGCCCCCACAATCGAATGGAGATCGTCGTCATGGATCACGCCTTGCGCCGCCGCTCGTATCGTCTCGCCCTGCCCCGCGCGGCCGCCCTTCTGGCCTTCAGCGCCGCCTGCGCCAGCACCCAGCTCGCCCACGCCGAAACCACGCTCTACGTCGCCAATGTGGGCGGCTCGAACGAGCAGCTTTATCGTCAGAAGGTGATTCCGCCGTTCGAGAAAGCGCACGACGTGAAAATCGTCTACGTCGCGGGCAATTCGAGCGACACGCTCGCCAAGCTGCAGGCGCAGAAGGGTCATCAGCAGATCAATGTGGCGGTGATGGACGACGGCCCCATGTATCAGGCGATGCAGCTCGGCCTGTGCGCCAAGGTCGACGACGCGCCCGTCATGAAAGACCTCTACCCGCTCGCGCGGCTCGGCCCGAACGCCGTCGGCGTGGGCATGGTGGCGACCGGCATCGGCTATAACGCGGATGCGTTCAAAAAGCTCGGCCTGCCCGCGCCCGATTCGTGGAAGGCGCTCGAAGACCCGCGCCTGAAAGGCAAGCTCGGTGTGCCGCCGATCACCAACACCTACGGCCTGCACACGCTCGTGATGCTCGCGCGCCTGAACGGCGGCGGCGAGAAGAACATCGACCCCGGCTTCACGGCGATGACGAAACAGGTCGCGCCGAACGTGCTCTCGTGGGCGCCCACGCCCGGCGAGATGGACGGCCTCATGCAAGGCGGCGACGTGATCGCCGCGCCCTACGGCAGCGGCCGCGCCGTGGCGCTGCAAAACACCGGCTTCCCGCTCAAGTTCATCTACCCGAAGGAAGGCGGCGTGGCGCTCCAGGTGGCCGCGTGCGCGCTCGCCGAAAACGCCCAGCCGCAACTCTCGCAGCAGTTCATCCAGTATCTGCTGAGCCCCGAAGTGCAGGCGATGCAGGCGCAGGCCATCGGTCTCGGCCCCGTCAACAAGACCGTCAAGCTCACGCCGGACGTCGCCGCGCGCGTGCCCTACGGCCCCGATCAGGTCGCGAAGCTCACCGCGATGGACTGGACCACCATCAACCAGCATCGCACCGAGTGGACCGAACGCTGGAACCGCTCGGTCGAGCGCTGAGCACGCAACGATTCGTCTGGCCACGGCTTTTCAAGGACTGCGCGCATGAGCTTTCTCACCCTGCAAGGCATCTCGAAGCGCTACGGCGACTTCACGGCGATCGAGCAACTCGACCTCTCGGTCGAACGCGGCGAGTTTCTTTCGCTGCTCGGCCCCTCGGGCTGCGGCAAGACCACGACGTTGCAGATGATCGCCGGCTTCGTCGCGCCGAGCACCGGCCGCGTGACGCTCGACGGCCGCGACATCACGCAATTGCGGCCCGAAAAGCGCGGCATCGGCGTGGTGTTTCAAAGCTACGCACTGTTTCCGCACATGACGGTGGCGGCCAACGTCGGCTTCGGGCTCGAAATGCGCAAAATGCCGCGCGCGCAACGTGCCGAACGCATTGCCGAAGCGCTCGCGCTCGTGCGCCTCTCGGGCCTCGACGCACGCTATCCGAAGGAGCTGTCGGGCGGTCAGCGCCAGCGCGTGGCGATTGCGCGCGCCATCGCCATGCAGCCGGAACTGCTGCTGCTCGACGAACCGATGTCGAATCTCGACGCCAAGCTGCGCGAGGAAATGCACATCGAACTGCGCGCGATCCAGAAGCGGCTCGGCATCACGACCATTCTCGTCACGCACGATCAGGTCGAAGCGATGACGATGAGCGACCGCATCGCCGTCATGCATCGCGGCACCATTGCGCAACTGAGCACGCCGTTCGACGCCTACGAGCGCCCCGCGACGCCGTTCGCCTCCACCTTCCTCGGCCGCACCAACTCGCTCGCGGGCGAAGTGCTGCGCCGCAATCCGCGTTGCGCCGAAGTGGCCGTCGCGAGCACGACGCTGCATGTGCCGCACGAAGGCCGCGAGGTCGCGGGATCGGTGCACGTCTATATCCGCCCCGAGAAAATGCGGCTCGCGAACGGCAACGCGGGCGACGCGCGCGTGCACGGCCGCATCGCCACGCGCGTGTTCGTCGGCAACCAGTGGCTGCTCGTCGTCGATACGGAGCTTGGGCGGCTGCACGTCGCGCAATCGAACACGGGCGCGCCGCCGCCGGAAGAAGGCCACGAAGTGGGCCTCGCCTGGACCGACGACGATCTGCGCGTCCTCACGCGGGAGAGCGCTCATGGCCACGCTTGACGATCCGCGCGGCGGCGCCGCGCCCTGGCTGCTCTCCGCGCCCGCGCTCGTGCTGTTCCTCACGCTGCTGCTCGCGCCGCTGCTGCTCACGCTGGTGTTGTCGTTTCATACCTTCAACGATCTCGCGGGCGTGCAGCGCGGCTGGACGATTTCCAACTATCTCGAAGTCGTCAGCGATCCTTACTATGGTGTGATCTTTCTGCGCACGGCGGGACTCGCCTTCGCGGTCACGCTGCTGTCGATCGTGCTCGGCGTGCCCGAAACCATCGTGCTCGCGCGCATGCGCAAACCGTGGCAATCGATCTGCCTGCTGATCGTGCTCGGTCCGCTGCTGATTTCGGTGGTCGTGCGCACGCTCGGCTGGCAGATTCTGCTCGGCAACAACGGCGTGCTGAACAATGCGCTGCAAGCGCTGCACATCACCGACGAGCCCGTGCGCCTCGTCTTCACGATGACCGGCACGATCATCGCGCTCACGCACGTGCTGGTGCCCTTCATGGTGATGTCGGTCTGGGCCACGCTGCAAAAGCTCGATCCGCAAGTCGAATGGGCAGGCCTCTCGCTCGGCGCGTCGCGCTGGCGCGTGTTCCGCCGCGTGGTGCTGCCGCAGATCCTGCCTGGCGTGCTTTCGGGTTCGATCATCGTGTTCGCGCTGTCGGCCTCGGCGTTCGCCACGCCCGCGCTGATCGGCGGACGCCGCCTCAAGGTCGTCGCCACCGCCGCCTACGACGAGTTCCTCGGCACGCTGAACTGGCCGCTGGGTGCGAGCATCGCGGTGCTGCTGCTGATCGCCAACGTCGCCATCGTGATGGGTTGCAGCCGTCTCGCCGAACGCCGCTTCAAGCACATCTTCGATTGAGGGAGACGCCATGCAACGCAACGGATTTCTCGGCCTCGCCTTCAACGCGCTGTTTCTGCTGTTCATCGTCGCGCCGCTCGCGGTGGTGATGCTGGTCGCGTTCACGGACAAGGGCTACATCTCGATGCCGTTCGACGGCGCCTCGCTGCGCTGGTTTCGCGCGATTCTCGACAACGCCGACATCGTCTCGGCGTTCTGGCTCTCGACGCGGCTCGCGTTCGCGGCGGCCACCATCGGCGTCGTGCTCGCGGTGCCCGCCGCGCTCGCCATCGCGCGCTATCGCTTTCCGGGCCGCGGCGCGCTCACGAGCTTCTTCCTCTCGCCGATGATGATTCCCGCCGTCGTGCTCGGCATCGCGTTTCTGCGTTTTCTTTCGCTGCTGCATCTGAGCGGTTCGTTCTGGGCGCTGGTCGCCGCGCATGTCGTGATCGTGCTGCCCTACGCGCTGCGCCTCGCGCTCTCGTCCGCGATCGGCCTCGACCGCGACGCCGAACGCGCGGCGCTCTCGTGCGGTGCGAGCCGCCTCACCGCGTTTCGCCGCGTCGTGCTGCCGATGATCCGCACGGGCGTCGCGGGCGGCTGGGTGCTCTCGTTCATCCAGAGTTTCGACGAGCTGACCATGACCATTTTCGTCGCGACGCCCGGCACGACCACGCTGCCCGTCGCCATGTACAACCAGATCGCGCAGACGATCGATCCGCTCGTCACCTCGGTGTCGGCGGTGCTGATCGTCGGCACGGTCGCGCTGATGCTGGTGCTCGACCGCATGGTCGGGCTGGACCGCATCCTGATCGGAGAAGCCCGATGACTCACACCCCCAGCGCAAGCCCAAGCCCCGATGTGCTCGTGATCGGCGGCGGCCTCGTGGGTTCCGCCGTCGCCTGGGGACTCGCGCGCGAGGGCGCGCGCGTGACCGTGCTCGACGAGGACGACGGCGGCTTTCGCGCCTCGCGCGGCAATTTCGGCCTCGTCTGGATTCAGGGCAAGGGCTACGGCCGCACGCCTTACGCGCGCTGGTCGCGCAGTTCGGCTGTGCGCTGGCCGCAGCTCGCCGCCAGCCTGCTCGAAGACAGCGGCGTCGATGTCGCGCTGCGCCAGCCGGGCGGCTTCCATATCTGCTTCTCGGACGCCGAACTGGCCGAGCGCCAGACGCGTCTCGCCGCGCTGCAAGCCGAAATCGGCGATTACCCGTTCGAGCTGCTCGATCATCGCGAACTGCGCGAGCGGCTGCCGGGCATCGGCCCCGCCGTCGTCGGCGCGAGTTATTCGCCGATGGACGGCCACGTCAATCCGCTCAAGCTGCTGCGCGCGCTGCATACGTCGATGCAGCGGCGCGGCGTGCGGCTCGTGTCCGGCGCGCGCGCGCAGCGCATCGTGCCGGAGCGCGGCGGCTTCGCGGTCGAGAGCGCGGCGGGCACCTTTCGCGCGGGCCGTATCGTGCTCGCGGCGGGACTCGGCAACCGCGCGCTCGCGCCGCAAGCGGGCCTGTTCGCGCCGGTTGCGCCCAATCGCGGCCAGGTGCTGGTGAGCGAGCGCGTCGCGCCGTTTCTGCGCTATCCGACCATCAACGTGCGGCAGACCGACGAAGGCACCGTGCAGTTCGGCGACTCGATGGAGGAAGCGGGCTTCGACGATCTCACGACCACGCCGATTCTCGCCGACATCGCGCGACGCGGCGTGCGCGCGTTTCCGATGCTGCAGCACGTGCGGCTCGTGCGCATGTGGGCGGCGCTGCGCGTCTACAGCCCCGATGGCTTTCCGATCTACGACGAATCGCCCGTGCATCCGGGCGCGTTCGTCGTGACCTGCCACAGCGGCGTGACGCTCGCCGCCGCGCACGCGCTGCGCATCGCGCCGTGGATCACGGGC
>NZ_JAAGPN010000393.1:0-5590 GCF_017104805.1 Paraburkholderia sp. Ac-20347
CACTGGCAGGCCGACGAGGCACTGAGCGCGCCCGCCGACCTGCCGGGCCGTCCGGCGTGCCCCGATCTGGTCGAGCCGCGCAGCCTCCAGCGCCGCAGCATGAGCACGCCGCAAGGGCGCGTGGTGCTGCTGCATGCGCTCGCGCACATCGAGTTCAACGCGATCAATCTGGCGCTCGACGCGGTCTGGCGCTTTCCGGACATGCCCGCGGACTTCTACGCCGACTGGCTCAAGGTCGCGGCGGAAGAGGCGTATCACTTCTCGCTGCTGGTCAAGCGGCTGGCGGACTACGGCCACGTCTACGGCGACTTCCCGGCGCACAACGGCCTCTGGGAAATGTGCGAGCGCACCAGCGGCGATGTGCTCGCGCGCATGGCGCTGGTGCCGCGCGTGCTGGAGGCGCGCGGGCTCGACGCCTCGCCGCCGATCCGCGCGCGTCTGAAACAGGCCGGCGACGATGAATCCGCCGCGATCCTCGACATCATCCTGCATGACGAAGTGGGGCACGTGCGCATCGGCAATCACTGGTTTCGCCATCTGTGCGCGCAGCGCGGTCTCGATCCGCATGCGGCGTGGCTCGAACTCGCCGCGCAGTATCACGCGCCGAAAATGCGCGGGCCGTTCAACTTCGAGGCGCGCCGGTCGGCGGGTTTCGACGACACCGAACTCGAAACGCTGAAAGCCCAGGACGGCGGCGCCGACGCCGAAAAATAATCGCGCGCTGCCCATCTGTCAGAACCTGTCGATATAATCGAACGACCATTCGTTTTTTTGCGCGAGCGCAATGAATCTTTCCCGATCCGAATTCATCGACGTGAACGGCATCCGTCTGCATGTGCGCCGCTGGGGCGCCGAGGACGCGCCCACGCTCTTCATGCTGCACGGCTGGATGGATGTGGCCGCCTCGTTCCAGTTCGTCGTCGATGCGCTGGGCGGCGACTGGCAGGTGATCGCGCCGGACATGCGCGGCTTCGGCCTGTCGGACTGGCCGGTGGCGCAGCGCGGCACCGGCAACTACTGGTTCCACGACTACATTGCCGATCTCGACGCGCTGCTCGATCACTACGCGCCCGAAGGCGAGGTGAACCTCGTCGGGCACAGCCTCGGCGCGAATGTCGTCTGTCTGTATGCGGGCGTGCGGCCCGAACGCGTGCGGCGCGTGGTCGATCTCGAAGGCTTCGGCATGCCCGCCACGACGCCCGCGCAGGCGCCCGGCCGTTTGCGCGACTGGCTCGAAGAAATGCGCTCGCCGCCGCAACTGCGTCCCTACAAGACGCTCGACGACGTGGCGGCGCGCCTCACGAAGACGAATCCGCGCCTGCTGCCCGCACGGGCGCGTTTTCTCGCGCAGCACTGGTCAAAGCCGGTGAGCGGCGCGCAGGGCGAGGGCTACATGCTGCTCGGCGATCCGGCGCACAAGATGGTCAATCCCGTGCTCTACCGGCTCGAGGAAATCATGGCGATCTGGGCGCAGGTACGCGCCAAGGTGCTGCACGTCGAGGCCACCGATTCGGAAACGCTCGCGCGTATCGCGGGCAAGGTGCCGATCGGCGAATTCAAGCGCCGTTTCGAGGCGTTTCCCGACTGGCGCGAGCGCTTTATCGACGACGCGGGTCATATGGTTCATCACGATCAGCCGGAGGCCATCGCGCGCCTCATCGAGGCCTTCTGCGCGGCTTGAACGCCCGCCGAATGTGGGCCGAACGCTCGCCGGACGCGGCCGGAGCGGCCCCGGACGGCTTCGCCGCGTTGCAGTAAAATAAGGCTTCATTTTCCAGACGCCCGCAATGAACGCCGATCTCCACTGTCACTCCACTGTTTCCGACGGCCAGATGGCCCCGGCTGCCGTCGCGCAGCTGGCGAAGGCGGGCGGCGTGACGCTGTGGGCGCTCACCGATCACGACGAGCTGGGCGGCCAGCGCGAGGCGCGCGAAGCCGCCGAATCGCTCGGCATGCGTTATCTCTCGGGCGTCGAGATTTCGGTCACGTGGGCGTCGCGCACGGTGCATATCGTCGGTCTGAACGTCGATCCGACCGCTCCGGCGCTCGTCGAGGGCCTCGCCCGCACGCGTGACGGCCGCGCGGCACGCGCTGAAGCCATCGGCGAACGCCTCGAAGAACTCGGCATTCCCGACGCCTACGCGGGCGCGCTCCAGTACGTCTCCAATCCCGACCTGATCTCGCGCACGCACTTCGCGCGCTTTCTCGTCGAATCCGGCCGCGCGCAGAACACCCAGGACGCGTTTTCGCGCTGGCTGGGCGACGGCAAGCCGGGTTATGTGGCGCATCGCTGGGCGAAGCTCGCCGATGCCGTTTCGTGGATCAAGGGCGCGGGCGGCGAGGCCGTCGTCGCGCACCCGGGCCGCTACAACTACACGCCGCTCGAATTCGACACGTTCTTCGGCGAATTCATCGATTTCGGCGGCAAGGCCATCGAAGTCGTCACGGGCAGCCATACGCCCGACCAGTACGGCGAGTATGCCGCCGTGGCGCGCCGTTTCGGCTTCGAGGCCTCGCGCGGCTCCGACTTCCACGCCAAGGGTCCGGACGCCATCGAGCCCGGCACGCTGCCGCCGCTTCCTTCCGACCTCAAGCCCGTCTGGGAGCGATGGCTGTAAGCCGCGCGCGCCGCGTGGCCCAACGCTTCCGTTCCCGCCGCGCGGCCTGCACCTTGCACCGCTGCGCGACGTCCGCTTCATCCGTTCGCTACGCTTTACGATAGGGCGTGCGCCGCGCCCGTCGGCTTCGCGCCTCGCGACTGCTTTTCCGACTGTTCCGTCCGTTCTGAATTCGTCAGCTGATTACTGCCATGTCACAGTTTTTTCGGCTTCACCCTGAGAATCCGCAGCCGCGCCTCGTCAAACAGGCCGTGCAGATCATCCGCGATGGCGGCGTGATCGCGCTGCCCACCGATTCGAGCTATGCGCTCGCCGCCCGCATCGACGACAAACACGCGGCCGAGCGCCTGCGCCGCATCCGTCATCTCGACGAAAAGGCGCTGCTCTCGCTGATGGTGCGCGATCTGTCCGAGCTGGCGAATTTTGCAATGGTGGACAACCGGCAGTACCGGCTGATCAAATCGGTAACGCCGGGGCCGTACGTGTTCGTGCTCGAAGCGACCAAAGAGGTGCCGCGGCGGCTCTCGCATCCGTCGCGCAAGACGATTGGCCTGCGCGTGCCGGGGCATCCGATTCCGCTCGCGATCCTCGAAGAACTGGGCGAGCCGCTGCTCGCCTCGACGCTGATCCTGCCGCCCGACACCGAACCGCTCAACGACCCCGACGAGATCCGCGAACGGCTCGAAAAGCAGCTCGATCTGGTGATCGACGGCGGAGCGTGTCCGTGGGAGCCGTCGAGCATCATCGATCTGACCGGCGCGGAGCCGGTGCTCGTGCGCGCGGGGCGCGGTTCGCTCGCGCCGTTCGGGCTGGAAGAGCAAGCGTGAGGTTGGAGGGGGCGAGGGCGGCGGCGTCGATGGGATCGACGAAACGCGCATTCTTGCCATTCGATGCGTATGCGGCCGCGCGCACCGCGGCGCACCACTAGCGCGTTGTTACAATACGCCGCCATGGAAGCCACGATCATTCAGACGCTCGCCGTCTACGCCTTGCCCGTCATTTTCGCGATCACGCTGCACGAAGCCGCTCACGGCTACGTCGCGCGCCTGCTCGGCGACAACACGGCCTACGTCCTCGGGCGCGTCTCGCTCAACCCGATGCGCCACATCGATCCGGTCGGCACGATCGCGATGCCGCTCATCCTGTATGTGCTGACGAGCGGCGCCTTCGTGTTCGGCTACGCCAAGCCGGTGCCGATCTCATTCGGCAATTTGCGCAATCCGCGCTGGGGCAGCCTGTTGGTCTCGGCAGCGGGCCCGCTCTGCAATTTCGTGCAGGCGATCCTGTGGGGCGTCTTCCTCATCGCGCTGAGCGCGGCGGGCGTCGACGAGCCGTTTTTCCTGCTGATGGCGCGCGCCGGCATGACCGTGAATATCGTGCTCTGCGTGCTCAACTTCTTCCCCTTGCCGCCGTTCGACGGCGGGCGCGTGCTGGCCGCGCTGCTGCCGCCGCGCGCGAGCATTGCGCTGATGCGGATTGAACCGTATGGTTTCTTCATCGTCATGGCGCTGCTGGTGACCGGCATCTTTTCGCGTTTCTGGATGTACCCGTTGTTTCAAGTCGGTCAGACGGCCTTGAACTTCATCCTCAGTCCCCTCGTATCGCTCATTACATAACATCATGTTCCCAGACCGTATTTTCTCCGGCATGCGGCCCACCGGGTCGCTGCACCTCGGCCACTACCACGGCGTGCTGAAAAACTGGGTCCGGCTTCAGTCCGAGTACCCGTGTTTTTTCTGCGTGGTCGACTGGCACGCGCTCACCACGCACTACGAGACGCCGGATGTCATCGAGAAAAACGTCTGGGACGTGCTGATCGACTGGCTCGCGTCGGGCATCGATCCGAATCAGGCCACGCTGTTCATCCAGAGCCGTGTGCCCGAGCACGCCGAACTGGCGCTGCTGCTCGGCATGAGCACGCCGCTTAGCTGGCTCGAACGCGTGCCGACCTACAAGGAACAGATCGAGAAGCTGCGCGACAAGGATCTCGGTACCTACGGTTTTCTCGGCTATCCGGTGCTGATGGCCGCCGACATCCTGCTGTACCGCGCCTCGCTCGTGCCGGTCGGCGAAGATCAGGTGCCGCACGTCGAGATGGCGCGCGAAATGGCGCGCCGCTTCAACTACATGTACGGCCGCGAGCCGGGTTTCGAAGAGAAGGCCAACGAGGCCGCGAAGAAGCTCGGCGGCAAGCGCTCGAAGCTCTATCACGAGCTGCGCAACGCCTATCAGCAGGAGGGCAACGAAGAGGCGCTCGAACAGGCGCGCGCGATGCTGTCCGAGTCGCAGAGCCTCTCGATGAACGACCGCGAACGTCTGTTCGGCTATCTCGAAGGCTCGCGCAAGATCATCCTGCCGGAGCCGCAGGTGCTGCTGACCGAGGCGTCGCGCATGCCGGGCCTCGACGGCCAGAAGATGTCGAAGTCGTACGGCAACACCATCGCGCTGCGCGAAGACGCCCAGTCGATCGAAAAGAAGGTGCGCACCATGCCGACCGACCCGGCGCGCGTGCGCCGCACCGATCCGGGCGATCCGGACAAGTGCCCGGTGTGGCAGCTGCATCAGGTCTACACGGACGAAACGACGCACGAGTGGGTGGAGAAGGGCTGCCGTTCGGCGGGCATCGGCTGTCTGGAGTGCAAGCAGCCGGTGATCGAAGGCATTCTGCGCGAGCAGCAGCCGATGCTCGAGCGCGCGCAGAAGTACATGGACGATCCGTCGCTGCTGCGCGCCATCGTCGCCGACGGCTGCGATCGCGCGCGCAAGTACGCCACGGAAACGATGCGCGACGTGCGCGAGGCGATGGGTCTCTCGTACAGCTAAGGCGCGCGATGACGTTCATCTCCGGGTCCACGCCCGTTGCGACGGGCATGCACGGGCTCGGCGAGCCGTCGCCCTGGGTGCGCCGCTGGGCGCATCTGGTCGCGCCCGGCGGCACGGTGCTCGATCTCGCCTGCGGTGCGGGGCGGCAC
>NZ_JAAGPN010000394.1:0-5529 GCF_017104805.1 Paraburkholderia sp. Ac-20347
GCCGCGCGCTTCCAGACCGGGATCGCGGGCGCGAGCGCGTTGCCGCAAGCGAGCATCGACGGCGAATTCGAGCGCCGCCGCTACGCGCGCTACACCACGCCCGCGCCGCCCGGCGGCACGACGGTCTGGAGCCACAACGTCGGCGCGACGCTCACTTACGACCTCGATCTGTGGGGCAAGCAGCGCGCGATCCGCACCGGCGCGCTCGACAGCCTGCATGCGAGCGCCGCCGACGCACGTTTCGCCGAAGTCGAATTACAGACCGGCGTCGTGCGCGCCTACGTGCAGCTCTCGCTCGACTACGCGCTCGCCGACGCCTACGCCGCGATCCAGGAACAGCAGCGACGCACCTTCGACATCGCCACGCAGCGCTGGCACGCGGGCATCGGCAGCCGTCTCGAAGCCGCTCAGGCGCAGACGCAGCTCTCGACCAGCGCGACGCGACTGCAACGCGCCCAGCAGCAGATCGCGCTCGATCGACTCGCGATTGCCGCGCTCGCGGGCCAGGGCCCCGGTTACGGCGACGCGCTCGCGCGACCGACGCTCGCGCTGAGCGTGCCGCTCGCGCTGCCGCCCGCCTTGCCCGCGGAACTCGTCGGCCATCGCGCGGACGTGGTCGCGGCGCGCTGGCGCGTGCTCGCGGCGGAGCAAGGCATCGACGCCGCGCACGCCGACTTCTATCCCGACATCGACCTGCTCGCGACCGCCTCGCTCGGCTCGGCGGCGACCTTCGGCGGCTTCTTCAACTTCATCAACAGCGACGGCGTCGGGCATGGCGTGGGCGCGGCGATCTCGCTGCCGATCTTCGACGGCGGACGCCGACGCGGCCAGTACGGCGTGGCCGTTTCCTCGCGCGACGCCGCCGTGGACGCCTATAACCGCACGGTCGTCGACGCGATGCGCGACGTCGCCGTGCAGGCCGTTTCGCTGCGCGCGCTCGAGGTCCAGCAGGCCAGCACCGAAGCGACGCTCGACGCCGCGCGCTCCGCCTGGCGGCTCGCCGACGAAGGCTATCGCGGCGGCATCAGCGAATTTCTCAACGTGCTGGCCGCGCAGAACGCGCAGTTGCTGCAGGAGCAGAACCTCGCGCAAGTGCAGGCGCAGCGGCTCGACGCCTGGGCGCAACTGATGCGCGCGCTCGGCGGCGGCTACGGTGCCGATGCGACGTCCGCTTCATCCGCACCACCCGCTTCATCCGCGAACCAGGGAGCGCCCGATGCCGCGCGAAATTGAATGGTTTTCGCTGCTCGTGCCGGGTCTGCTGCCGATCCTCGCGGGCTGCGTGCTGCTGTTCGTGATCGTCGATCTCGCGTGCGCGCGCATCGGCGTCTATCGCCATGTCTGGCATCCGGGGCTCTTTCGCGTCGCACTGTTCGCCGCGCTGTTCAGCGGCGTCGCGCTCCTGTTGCGGCAATGACCGCGCGCATGAAAACGACCCAATCACCCCCACCCCATGACGACTTCCCGATGACAACGCGAACCCTCCTGCGCGCCGCCACCACACTCGTGCTGCTGGCCGTGTCCATCGCGCTCGTGCGTGCGTTCTGGCTCGACTACATGGACTCGCCCTGGACGCGCGACGGCCGCGTGCGCGCCCAGGTCGTGCGCATCTCGACCGACGTGTCGGGCCTCGTCAGCGACGTGCGCGTGCGCGACAACCAGTACGTGCACAAGGGCGACGTGCTGTACGTGCTCGATCCGGCGCGCTTCCAGTACGCGATCGCCCAGGCCGACGCCGACCTCCTGCGCGCCCAGGCGCAGCTCGCCGAAACGAAAGCGCGCATGACGGCGGCGCAAACCGAACTCGCGATGAAACGCGCCCAGGCCGCGCGCCGCGCGCGTCTGGCCGGCGACGCGATCTCCGAGGAAAGCCGCACCGACGCCGACTCGCTCGCGCGTCAATCCGAAGCGACGTACCAAGGCGCGGTGGCCGCGTTCGCCTCGGCGCAGGCGCAGGTGAAAGCGGCGGAAGTCGCGCAGCGCACCGCCACGCTCAATCTCGCGCGCAGCGAAGCGCACGCGCCCGCCGACGGCTACATCACCAATCTCGATCTCTATCCGGGCGACTTCGCGAGCGCGGGCGTCGCGCGCATGGCGCTCGTCGACGCGCATTCGTTCTGGGTCTACGGCTACTTCGAAGAGACGAAGCTGCCCGCCGTGCGCGTGGGCGATCGCGCGCGCGTGCGGCTGCTCTCGGGCGGCGAGCCGATCGAAGGCCATGTGGAGAGCCTCGCCAGCGGTATCGCCGATCGCGACAATCCGACCAGCAGCGGCGACCTGCTCGCCGACGTCAATCCGATCTTCACGTGGGTGCGGCTCGCGCAACGCGTGCCGGTGCGCATACACCTCGACCGCGTGCCCGCCGGCATCAAGCTCGCGATGGGCATGACCTGCACGGTGAGCCTCACGCCTTCCGCGCGCCCGTGATGGCGCGACGCATCGCACGCGCCGGCGCTTAAGCGCATCGCGCGCGAAACCGCTTTATCCTTTCATCGTCCATTCAATTCGCCGACGCGCACCGGTACGCGCGGCGGCCCCGCCAGGAAACCCGATGATCGTGAATTCGCTTCCCTCCCGCGCCCGCGCGCCGTTCGTCGAGGCCGCGCGCGCATGAGCAACGTCGAGCTGTTTCATTACCTGCTGCTGTTGATCTGCGGCGCGGGCGCGCTCACCTGGCTCGCCGAACGCCTGACGATACCGCCCGCCGTCGTGCTGCTGTTCGGCGGCTGCGTGGTTGCGATAGCGGGCAAGCGCGTGCCGGACATGGACCCCGATCTGCTGCTCGCGGCCGTGCTGCCGCCGCTGCTGATGTCGAGTTCGTTCTACACGGCGTGGAAGGAGTTTCGCGGCGAGCTGGGCACGATCGTCTCGCTCGTGCTCGGCGCGGTGACGTTCACGACCGTCGCGGTCGCCTTCGCCGTGCATGCGTGCAATCCCGCCTTGCCGTGGGCCGCGTGCTTCACGCTCGGCGCGATCGTCTCGCCGCCCGACGCGGTCGCCGCGAAAGCGATCCTGCAACGCAATCCGCTGCCCGCGCGCCTTGTCGCTGTGCTCGAAGGCGAGAGCCTCGTCAACGACGCCTCGGGCCTGCTGATCTACCAGATCGCGGTGTCGGCGGCGCTGGCCGCGACCACGATCACCGTCGCGCAGGGCGCGGGCCTGTTCTTCACGCTGATCCTGCTCGGCATCGCGGTCGGTCTCGTCTGCGGCCAGGCGATGTGCTGGGTGCTCGCGCGCCTCGTCGATCCGATGCTCGGCATCGTGCTGAGCTTCGCGATGGCGTGGGCGAGCTATGGCGTCGCCGAAGCCGTCGGCGGCTCGGGCGTGCTTTCGGTCGTGACCTGCGGACTCGTGCTCGGCATCCGCCAGCATCGCGTGTTCAGCGCCGACATGCGCATCAAGGCCAAGGCGACGTGGGAAGCCATCGTGTTCGTGCTCGACGCGCTCGTGTTCGTGCTGATCGGCCTCGCGCTGCACGGCATTCTCGCGCGCGTGAATCACGAAAGCGCGGTCGTGATCGAAGGCCTGCGCGTGGCGCTGCCCGCCACCGCGGCCGCTATCGTCGCGCGGCTCGTGTGGGTGTTCGTTGCGATCTGGCTGCCGGGGCGCTTGCGCGCATCCGGTGCAAACAACGCGCAAAACGCGAACGGCGCAGGCAACGGCAACCGCCGCGCCTGGTCCTTCGCCGAAGCCGCCGTGATGGGCTGGGCGGGCATGCGCGGCGTGGTCAGCCTCGCCGCGGCGCTGGCCTTGCCGGGCAATTTCCCGGGCCGCGACGTGATCGTGTTCAGCACCTTCCTGCTGATCATCGCCACGCTGGTCGTGCAGGGCGGCAGTCTCGCGCTGCTGATCCGTCTGCTGAAGCTGCGTCCGCCCGCGCGCCACACGATGTCCGAGCACGAAACGCGCGCGCGCACGTTCGGCGCGTCGCTCAAGGCGCTCGACGAGATCGGCCAGCGCGCCGACGCCATCGAACCCGCGATGCTCGAACGTCTGCAGGCGGAGTACCGCGTGCGCGTCACCGCGAACGAAAACGCGCACACGGCGGGCGAGGAGCGCATCGCGCATCGCGAGCGCTTCCTGCGCGTCGAACTCGAACTCGTCGGCGTGTCGCGCCAGACGCTGCTGGGCCTGCATCGCGCGGGCAAGGTCGACGACGCCGTGCTCCATCGCATCGAATCCGAACTCGATCTCGAGGAGTTGCGCCTGTTGCGTCTGCTGGAGCCGTAACGGATCGCACGACGATCCACGCCGGGCGCGCCGTACGTTGCGTGACACGCAACGCCACGTTCCGCTTTGTGCCGATTCTCCGCGCGGCGCGCGCCACGTAAAGTCTCGTCAACGGTTTCGCGACGGCGCGAAGCCGGGCACACCACTCACGCAAAGGGATCGTCATGTCCAGCCAGCTGTTCTCCCCCGTCGATATCGGCCCGGTTCGCCTGCGCAACCGCATCGCCATCGCGCCGATGTGCCAGTACAGCGCCGCGCACGGCCAGGCGAACGACTGGCACCTGATGAACCTCATGCAGTTCGGCATCGCCGACGCGGGCCTCGTCATGCTCGAAGCCACCGCCATCGAACTGCGCGCACGCATCACGCACGGCTGCCTCGGTCTCTACGACGACGACACCGAAGCCGCGCTGCGCCGCGTGATCGACGCGGCGCGCGCGGTCGCGCCGCACGGCACGCGCTGGGGCATTCAACTCGGTCACGCCGGACGCAAGGCTTCGGCGCAGCGTCCGTGGGAAGGCCGCGGCGCGCTTGGCGCGAACGAAAATCCCTGGGATACCGAAGCACCGTCGGCGATACCTTTCGCCGATGGCTGGCACACGCCGCGCGCCATGCAGGCCGACGATCTCGCCCGCGTGCGCGATCGCTTCGTCGAAGCGGCGCAGCGCGCCGTGCGTCTCGGTTTCGATGTCGTCGAAATTCACGCGGCGCATGGTTATCTGCTGCATCAGTTTCTTTCGCCGCTCGCGAACCGGCGCGACGACGCGTATGGCGGCAGCCTGGAAAACCGCATGCGCTTTCCGCTGGAGATCGCGCAAGCCGTCAAGGCCGCCCTGCCCGCGCACGTCGCGCTCGGCTTTCGCATCACCGGCACGGACTGGCTGCCCGGCGGCATCACGGTCGAGGAAGCAGCGGCGTTCGCCACCGCGTTGAAGGCGCGCGACGTGAACTACGTGTGCGTGACCACGGGCGGCGTGGCGCATGCGTCGATCAAGGCCGCGCCCGGTTATCAGGTCGCGCTCGCGGAGCACGTGAAGAAGGCCAGCGGCATCGTCACGCGCGCGGTCGGCATGATCGTCGAACCCGAGCACGCGGAAGCCATCATCGCGGACGGTCAGGCCGATCTCGTCGCGATCGGACGCGCGTTTCTCGACGACCCGCGCTGGGCCTGGCACGCGGCCGAGCGCCTCGGCGCGGTCGACGCGATTCAGTATCCGCCGCAGTACGAACGCGCGGGCGCGCCGCACTGGCGCGGCGCGGCGTTGCTGCGCCCGCATGAGGCGGCGGCCGTGGCTTGAC
>NZ_JAAGPN010000395.1:0-5524 GCF_017104805.1 Paraburkholderia sp. Ac-20347
GAGCGCGCCGGGTGCCGGCGCGGGCGACCGCAACAAGAAGCCGGGCGCAGGCAAGGGCGGCTGGCAGGACGACGCATCGAAGCGTCGCGGTATCAAGACGCGCGGCGACTCGTCGGGCGGCGTGGACCGCGGCTGGCGCGGCGGCCCGAAGGGCCGTGGCCGTCATCAGGACAGCGCATCGTCGTTCCAGGCGCCGACCGAACCGATCGTCCGTGAAGTGCACGTGCCGGAGACCATCACGGTCGCCGACCTCGCGCACAAGATGTCGGTGAAGGCATCGGAAGTCATCAAGGTGATGATGAAGATGGGCCAGATGGTCACCATCAACCAGATGCTCGACCAGGAAACGGCGATGATCATCGTCGAGGAACTCGGCCACCATGCGGTTGCCGCGAAGCTCGACGATCCGGAAGCGCTGCTGGTCGAAGGCACGACCACCACGACGGACGCCGAGCAACTGCCGCGTCCGCCGGTCGTCACCGTCATGGGTCACGTCGACCACGGCAAGACCTCGCTGCTCGACTACATCCGCCGCGCCAAGGTCGCAGCGGGCGAAGCGGGCGGCATCACGCAGCACATCGGCGCGTATCACGTCGAAACGCCGCGTGGCGTCATCACGTTCCTCGACACGCCGGGTCACGAGGCCTTCACGGCCATGCGTGCTCGCGGTGCGAAGGCAACCGACATCGTCATTCTGGTGGTCGCAGCCGACGACGGCGTGATGCCGCAGACGAAGGAAGCGATTTCCCACGCGAAGGCGGGCGGCGTGCCGCTCGTCGTGGCGATCAACAAGATCGACAAGCCGGATGCGAATCTGGAGCGCGTGAAGCAGGAACTCGTCGCGGAAGGCGTCGTGCCGGAAGAGTACGGTGGCGATTCGCCGTTCGTGCCGGTGTCGGCGAAGACCGGCGCGGGTATCGACGACCTGCTCGAAAACGTGCTGCTGCAAGCCGAAGTGCTGGAACTGAAGGCACCGGTCGAAGCGCCGGCCAAGGGCATCGTGATCGAAGCGAAGCTCGACAAGGGTAAGGGTCCGGTCGCGACCATCCTGGTTCAGTCGGGTACGCTCAATCGCGGCGACGTCGTGCTGGCAGGCAGCGCCTACGGTCGCGTGCGCGCCATGCTCGACGAAACCGGCAAGCCGGCGAAGGAAGCCGGCCCGTCGATCCCGGTCGAAATCCAGGGTCTGTCGGAAGTGCCGGGTGCGGGTGAAGAAGTCATCGTCCTGCCGGACGAGCGCAAGGCGCGTGAAATCGCCCTGTTCCGTCAAGGCAAGTTCCGCGACGTGAAGCTGGCCAAGCAGCAAGCCGCGAAGCTCGAAAACATGCTCGAGCAGATGGCGGAAGGCGAAGTGCAAAACCTGCCGCTCATCGTCAAGGCCGACGTGCAGGGTTCGCAGGAAGCGCTGGTGCAATCGCTGCTCAAGCTGTCGACCGGCGAAGTGCGCGTGCAGATCGTGCACAGCGCTGTCGGTGCGATCAGCGAGTCGGACGTCAACCTGGCGACGGCTTCGAAGGCGGTCATCATCGGCTTCAACACGCGTGCAGATGCACAGGCGCGCAAGGTTGCCGAAGCGAACGGCATCGACATCCGTTACTACAACATCATCTATGACGCAGTGGATGAGGTGAAGGCGGCGATGTCGGGCATGCTCGCGCCGGAGAAGCGCGAAGTCGTGACGGGTATGGCCGAAGTGCGCCAGGTGATCCGCGTGCCGAAGGTTGGCCTGGTCGCCGGCTGTATGGTCACGGACGGTTTCGTCAAGCGTTCGTCGTCGGTGCGCGTGATCCGCAACAACGTGGTCATCTACACCGGCGAACTCGACTCGCTCAAGCGCTTCAAGGACGACGTCAAGGAAGTCAAGCAAGGCTTCGAGTGCGGTATGTCGATCAAGAACTTCAACGACATCGTCGAAGGCGATCAGCTCGAAGTGTTCGAGATCACCGAAGTCGCGCGTACGCTGTAAGTCTCCAGCGCATACGCAAGACGGGCGGGGCGGGCGCTGGCCAGCCCCGCCCGTTTGTCTTTTTGCACGTGTTTTTTGTGCGGCCGCTTTAGCTCCGCGAAATCAGCGATAAAGCGCGCCGCCTGAATGCCTCGCACCAATGAGGTGGAACCATCATGCCGAAAAAACGTTCTTCTCCGAATCGCAACGTACAGATCGCCGATCAGATCCAGCGCGATCTCTCCGAGCTGATGCGCGAAGTGAAGGATCCGCGCGTGGGTCTCGTGACGATCCAGAGCGTGGAACTGACGCCCGATTACGCGCACGCCAAGGTCTATTTCACGACGCTCACGGGCGATCCCAAGACCACCCAGGAAGCGCTCAATCACGCCGCGGGTCATCTGCACAATCAACTCTTCAAGCGCCTGCATATCCATACGGTGCCGACGCTGCATTTCCACTACGACCAGTCGGTCGAGAAGGGCGTGGAGATGTCGCGCCTGATCGACGAGGCGAACGCCACGCGCGCCAAGGACGACTGACGTCTCCAGCATGACAGCATCATCGAAGAAGAATCCGGGCGAGGCTCGCCCTAAAGTGCCGCGCCGTCTGCTCGACGGCGTGCTGCTGCTCGACAAGCCGCTCGGCCTGTCGAGCAACGACGCGCTGATTCGCGCGAAGCGTCTGTATCGCGTGAAGAAGGCGGGCCACACGGGCACGCTCGATCCGCTCGCGACGGGCCTTTTGCCGCTGTGTTTCGGCGAGGCGACCAAGTTCTCGCAGGATCTGCTCGAAGCCGACAAGACCTACGAGGCGACGCTGCGTCTGGGCATCCGCACGACCACGGGCGACGCCGAAGGCGAAGCGGTGGAAACGCGCGAGGTGAACTGCGACGAAGCCGCCGTGCGCGCGGCGATGACGAAATTCGTCGGCGATATCGTGCAGGTGCCGCCGATGTATTCGGCGCTCAAGCGCGACGGCAAGCCGCTCTACGAATACGCGCGCGCGGGCCAGACGGTCGAGCGCGAAGGGCGCGAGGTGACGATACTCGCGCTGGACATGCTCGCGTGCAATCTTCCGGACGTCACGTTCCGCGTGACGTGCAGCAAGGGCACGTATGTGCGCACGCTCGCCGAGGATATCGGCGAGGCGCTCGGCTGCGGCGCGCATCTGGTGATGCTGCGCCGTACCGGCGTCGGCGCGCTGACGCTCGACCATGCGGTGACGCTCGACGCGCTCACGGCCGCCGACGAGCCGCAGCGCGACACCTGGCTGCAACCCGTCGACGCGCTGCTCTCGACGTTTCCGGCGCTCACGCTGAACGCCGACGCGGCGCGCCGTTTCACGCACGGCCAGCGTTTGCCGCTCAACGAGCTGGTGCTCGATCGCGCGGCGTGCGAGGCGGCCGATCGCGTGCGCGTCTACGATGAAGCGGGGCGTCTGCTCGGCGTGGCGAAGGCGGGTAACGGCGTGCTCGCGCCGGAGCGTCTGGTGGTGAGCGGCGCGGCTTGATTCGCGCGGCGCAGGTCGGAGCACAGGTCATAGCGCCCATCGCACAATAAAAAACGGCACGCCGGTTCACACCGTGCGTGCCGTTTTTGCATTCACGGCTCGATCAACCGATCGAGCCGTGAGCGAGGTTGAATGCGAACCTCAGTGCGCCGCCGAAGCCGCCGCACCCGCATCGCCGCCGCCCGAGCGTTCGGGGCGCGTAATCCAGATCAGCGCGATCAGCACGATAAAGATCACCGACGAAATCCAGAACAGGTCGTTCACGCCGAGCTGCGCGGCCTGCTGCGTCGCCATGCGGTCGAAGAGACCGTGCGCCTGCGACGGGTCGAGACCGGCCACGTTCTGCATCTGCTGCATCGACTGATTGAAGACCGGGCTCGTGGGCGTGGCCTGCTCGGTGAGACGCGCATGATGGAAGATCGTGCGATGGTCCCACGCGGTCTCGAAGATCGAGGTGCCGATGCCGCCGCACATGATCCGCACGAAGTTCGACAGACCCGACGCCGCCGGAATGCGGTTGCCCGGCAAACCGGACAGCGTGATCGAGACGAGCGGAATGAAAAGCCCCGCCATGCCGATACCCTGAATCAACGTGGGAACCGTCAGCGCCCAGGTGTCCACGCCGGTCGTGTACTGCGAACGCATCCAGAAGCACAGCGCGAACACCACGAACGCGGCGGTCGCGATATAGCGCGGATCGGTGCGCGGCAGGATGCGGCCCGTGATCGGCGACAGCAGGATCGCAAAGAAGCCCACCGGCGCCATCACGAGACCGGCGTCGGTCGCGGTGTAGCCGAGATCGGTCTGCAGCCACAGCGGCAGCAGCACGAGATTGCCGAAGTAGAGCCCGTAACCCACCGACAGCGCGATCGTGCCGCCCGTGAAGTTGCGCCGGGCGAACAGCGACAGGTCGACCACCGGATGCTCGGCCGTCAGTTCCCAGATCACGAAGAACGCGAACGCGATCACGGCCGTGAGCGCGAGCACGACGATCGTGGTCGACGAGAACCAGTCGAGGTCCTTGCCCTTGTCGAGCATGATCTGCAGCGAGCCGACCCAGACGATCAGCAAGCCGAGACCGACGCCGTCGATCGGCGCCTTGCGGATGGCCGAGTCGCGGTTGCGGAAGATCGCCCACGTGGCGAGCGCTGCCGCGATGCCGACCGGGATGTTCACGTAGAAGATCCACGGCCACGAGATGTTGTCGGAGATCCAGCCGCCGAGAATCGGCCCGGCCACCGGCGCGATCAGCGTGGTCATCGACCACATCGAAAGCGCGATGGGCGCTTTCGCGCGTGGGTAGCTCGCGAGCAGCAGCGTCTGCGAAAGCGGGATCATCGGGCCGGCCACGGCGCCCTGCAGCACGCGCGCGGCGAGCAGGAAGGGCAGCGTGGGCGCGAGGCCGCACAGCCACGACGAGATCACGAACAGAATGATCGACGCCATGAACAGGCGCACCTGGCCGATGCGCTCGGTGAGCCAGCCCGTGAGCGGCACCGAGATCGCATTCGCGACCGCGAACGACGTGATGACCCACGTGCCCTGATCGGAGGCGACCCCGAGGTCGCCCGAGATCGACGGAATCGAGACGTTCGCGATCGACGTGTCCAGCACGTTCATGAACACCGCGAGCGACACCGCAATGGTGCCGATCACGAGTTGCGCGCCCTGTAGCGGCGGATGGACGACGGGTTGTTGTGCTGCCATTGAATGCTTTGTTGTTCGCTTCGTGTCGGCGCTGCGCTTACATCATTTTCGCGGGCGTTTTCGCCGACGAAACCTGCGCTGCCTTGTTGGCGTTCGGACCCGCGTTCTGCGAAATAATCCGCGCAATTTCCGCATCGGCTTCATCGCCATACTTCTCGAACACGTTCGTCTCGTACACCGTGTTCTGCGCGTTACCGAGCTGGCTGCCCGCATCGTTCTTGATGTCGACATCGACCTGCATCGACAGACCGATACGCAGCGGATGCTTCTGCAGATCTTCCGGATCCAGCGAGATACGCACCGGCAGACGCTGCACCACCTTGATCCAGTTGCCCGTCGCGTTCTGCGCCGGCAGCAGCG
>NZ_JAAGPN010000396.1:0-5352 GCF_017104805.1 Paraburkholderia sp. Ac-20347
TCGGCGCGGCGCAGTCGCGTCTCGACCTCGCGCTCGACGAACTCGCGCGCGCCGAGGCGCTGTTCGATTCCGTCACGCGCGTGCAGGGACGGCGGCGCGCGCCCGCAGCGCTGGACGCCTGAAGGCGCGCTCCACGTTCATCAGCCGTGATTCAACGATGACCCGCGAAGCCGCGCAAACCGGCATCGGTCCGATGGCGCTCGTGGCCGTCGAGCAGCGTTTGCCCGCCGAGCGCCGCATCGTCGTCGACGATCTGGCGGCCGCGCTGCTGCCGACACCGGCACGCTGGCTCATTTCGCTGATGGGCACGCGCACCGCGCTTCGGCTCGTCGCGCTGGCCGAGCGTCGTTATCCGGGGCTGTGGGGCGGCATGCTGTGCCGCAAGCGCTTTATCGACGACGCGCTGACGGAAGCGCTCACCGACGCGTCACCGCAAATGGAAGCGTTCGTGAACCTCGGCGCGGGTTTCGACACGCGCGCGTTCCGCCTGCTGCGCGGCACCGGCGTGCCCGCCTGGGAGCTCGACCAGCCCGCCAATATCGACGCCAAGCGTCAGCGCCTGCTGCGGCGCTTCGGCAAGCTGCCCGCGAACGTCACGCTCGTCGCCGTCGATTTCGAGCATCTCGCGCTCGACGCGGTCCTGGCCGCGCAGGGCTATACGCGCAGCCGCCGCACGTTTTTCGTCTGGGAAGGCGTCACGCAATATCTCGACAGCGCGACCGTGCACGCGACGTTCGAGATGCTCGGCCGCGCCGCGGCAGGCAGCCGCCTGGCGTTCACATTCGTGAGCCGCGATTTTCTGGAAGGAAAAGTGCCGCCAGGGCAGGAAGGTGTGTACCGGCGATTCGTCGCGCCGAGGGCGATCTGGCGATTCGGGATCGATCCCGAGGCGGTGCGCGCCTTGCTCGCCGGTTACGGCTGGCGCGTGATCGCGCAGCCGGAGCCCGAGGCGCTGGCGCGCCGTTATATCGCGCCCACCGGCCGCCTGCTGGGCTGCATGCCGATGGAGCGCGTGGTGCTCGCCGAACGCGTGTAGCTCACGCGGTGCGTCCGGCGACGCACTTTACGCGCCGTCTTACCTAACGTCTTACGTCGGCGTAGCGTCCGGCGAAGACGGAGCCAACGGCGCGGCATCCAGTTCTAGCACGGCCGCGACGAGCGGCCAGCGCGCCGCCGCGTCCTGCCAGGCGTCCTGCGCCTGCACGTCGTAGTAGCGATCGGCGTCCACGCCATCGACGAGCCGCGCGAGCGCGTCGATATCGCTCGGCATCAGCGGATTGCGGCGCGCGCGCTGCCCGTTCAGCCAGAGTTTCAGCGACATTTACTTGCCCTCCACCCAGACGCCGTCCGGCGTGTGGATCACATAGCCATTCGGCGTCGTCATCGACACGGTGCCTTCGTTCTCGCCCACCATGCGCGTCTGCGGCAGACCGTTCGCGTACTGCGCGAGCGGCTCCGCGCCCGGCGCGAACGGGCTCTTGGCCACCAGATTCGCGAGCAGTTGCGCGAGCGCGAGATAGCTGGTCGGCGTATCGATCGTGACCGGGCCGCCCGCGTGCTCCGTGCCCGCCGGCAAGCCGACGATCTTCACGCCCACCGGCACGTGCACGATGCGCGGCGTCGGAATTTCACGCATGCCCGCGATCTGGTTCTCTTCGCCGCGCAGCGCCGCGCCGTGCTCGGGCACGAACACGATCACGGCCTTGCGGCCCGACTGCGCGACGAGGTCGATCAGCTTGTCGACGTCGCCGAGCAGGGTTTGCAGACGGATCGGATACGACTCCAGACTCGTGAGCTTGCTGTTGGGCAGACGGTTGCCGTCGTGCATCGACACCGTGTTGTAGTAGAGCGCGACCGGACCGCCGCCCGCCGCGAGCCGCTGCTTGTACCAGCGCGCGAGCACGTCGTAGTCGTCGACCAGCGGCGAGTTGTCGAACTCCTTCATGAACACGGGCAGGCCGTCGTTCGACGGAATCGTCACGCCCGGCACGCCGATTTCCTTGAGCACGGTGCCGCGGAAGTCGTCGAAACGGCCGTTGTGATTGAGCAGCGCCTGCGGCGTGTAGCCGGCCTGCGCGAGCTGCGCGAACAGATGGCATTCGGCCGGCGCCGGATCGTAGAGCGCCTTGTGCGCTTCCTGTCCGCAGGTCGCGCGCAGCACGCGGATCGCGGCCGGACCGCTATAGCTCGCGCCCGAGCTGAAGTTCTGGAAGATGTAGTCGAAGCGCGAGAACAGCGGGTTGTTGCGCGCCTTCACGACGTCCATGTCGTCCCACGAGAGCGAGCAGATGTGCACGACGATGATGTCGAACTGCGCGTTGGCGTCCTGCGTGAGCGGCGTGAAATTGACGCGGCGGCCCGCTTCGTTCGCGCGGAACGCCGCGAGCTGCTGGTCGTAGGTGCCGGCCTGCTCGTTGCGCGGCTCGTTGGCGTTGCGGCTCTCGCCGTCGGCGTTATCGCCCGAGGCGCTCTGCGCGAGCGCGCTGCTGGCGTTCGCGACCAGCGTGCCCGCGCCGTGCCAGACCGGCACCACGACGAGCGCGATCAGCACCAGCGTCGTCACGCGAATCCAGCGGTTGATCAGGAAGTAGAGCAGGATGGCCAGCACCGTGCTCACGATCATCTTGAGCGAGACGAGACGCCCGAGCAGTTCGAGCATGTACGACGGCGTGAAGGTCAGCAGCACGGGGATCTGCGAGATCGCGCGGCTGATCGGCGGCCAGCCCGACTCGTGATAGAACAGCGCGATGCCCGCGAGCACCGCGAGCACGTTGCGCGTGATGCGCAGCCAGCGCACGTGCAGCGGCACCAGTAGCGCAGCAGCGAACACGATGTTCAGCAGCCACAAGGGGCTGAATTTGCCCAGTGCGTACAGGTACAGCTTGGCGGCGAAGTAAAGATTCCAGAGGCCCATGGTGTGTCGCGTTCCCGCGTTGCGCGGCTAAATGTCGGTCGTGAGGTCGGTCGTGCGTTCGTACGGTCGATCGTGGCCGACGGGGTCGTATCAGGGCTGGCCGGCCGGGTCGCCCCGTCCGGCTCGCCGCCGCGTGAAGATGTTTTCGAGCGCGTCGAAGAAGGCATCGGCCAGACGCAGATAGCCTTGCCAGCTCAGCATGATCAGCTCGACGAGTCCGTTGAGCGGCGCGTCCTCGGGCGGCACGTCTTCCCAGTCGAGCCACGCATCGGCGCGGCCGAACGTGCATTCGACGAGACGCCGTTCGCGCTCGATGTTCATGTCCTCGAAACGTACGCCCAGACGCCGGTCCGCGAGCCGCGCGACCACCGCCGGAAAGTCGTGCTCCACCGCGCCGCGCGCGAGACACACGCTCACGCGCTCGCCCGCCGCGAGCTTTTCGAGGCCCGAATTCGGCGGCAACACGAGGCCGAGGCCGCCCATCGAATAGTTCTCGGTCTTGCAGGCGAGCGTGCGGCCGTCGGGCAGCGTGAGCATGGCGGGCACGCGCAGCGGAATGCGGTGCGCCACGCGCACCTGGCGCGCTTCCTTCGCCACGCCCACCGCGAGACCCAGCACCGTGAGATTCACGCCGGCCCAGAACAGGTTCATGAACACGGTCGCCGGTTCCTCGCTCTGCCAGATCGTCAGCCGCGCGAGACCGGCCAGCACGGCGCACACGTTGATGCCGAGCAGCACCAGATACGGCGTCGAGATCGTCCAGTCGAGATAGTCGTGCTCGATGTGGCCGCCCTTGGACGTCACGTTGAACTTGCCGAGCTTCGGATTGAAGAACGCGATCGTGGTCGGCAGCACGATGTACCACGCGAGCACGCTCTCGTAGGCTTCGGCCCAGAACGAATGGCGATAGCGTCCCTGAATGCGCGAGTTCGCGGTCGCCGAAATCACGAGATAGGGCAGCACGTAGGCGAGGATCACGGGCGCCGGCGTGTTGATCACGTGCAGTCCGAAATACAGGTACGCGCAGGGCATCACGAGGAAGATCAGGCGCGGAATCCCGTAGAAGAAGTGCAGCATGGCGTTGCTGTAGCACATGCGCTGGAAGAACGAGAGACCTTTGCCGAGCCACGGATTGTCGATGCGGAAGATCTGCGTCATGCCGCGCGCCCAGCGGATGCGCTGGCCGATGTGGCCCGCGAGGCTTTCGGTTGCGAGGCCCGCCGCCTGCACCGTGCGCAGATACGCCGAAGTGAAGCCGTGGCGATGCAGGCGCAGCGAGGTGTGCGCGTCCTCGGTCACGGTTTCCACGGCGAGGCCGCCGATCGACTCGAGCGGGCCGCGCTTGATGATCGCGCACGAGCCGCAGAAGAAGGTCGCGTCCCAGAAGTCGTTGCCGTCCTGGATCAGGCCGTAGAACAGGCTGCCTTCGTTCGGCACGCGATGGAACGTGTCGAAGTTGCGCTCGAACGGATCGGGCGAGAAGAAGTGGTGCGGCGTCTGCACCATCGCGCATTTCGGATCGGCGAGGAACACGCCCACGGTCGTCTGCAGGAACGAGCGCGTGGGAATGTGATCGCAGTCGAAAATCGCGATCAGCTCGCCGTCGGTGAGCTTGAGCGCGTGGTTGATGTTGCCGGCCTTCGCGTGGTTGTGCTCCTTGCGGCGGATATAGCCCACGCCCACTTCGGCGGCGAAGTCGCGGAATTCGTCGCGGTCGCCGTCGTCGAGGATATAGATGCGCAGCTTGTCGCGCGGCCAGTCGATCGTGCTCGCGGCGAACACGGTCGGGCGCACCACCGACAGCGGCTCGTTATAGGTCGGAATGTACAGGTCGACGGTCGGCCAGTCGGCGGGATCGTCGGGCAGCGCGCTCGGCTTGCGGCGCAGCGGCCACGCGGTCTGCACATAGCCGAACATCAGCACGACCCACGTGTAGACCTCGGCGGCGAACAGCACATAGCCGACGACTGCTTCGGCGGTCGTCGTGAGGTGCAGCGTCTGCGTGCTGCGCCACCAGACGTAGCGGCCCGTCATGAGGATCGAGAGCATCACCATCAGCATGGTCGCGAGACGGCCCGGCACGCGGCGCGCGAGCATCACCATCAGCCACACGAGGAAGAACAGCAGCACCTGCGAGCCGAGCGGCAGCGGCGTGGTGCAGACCGCCACGGCGGCGATGAAGGCGAACAGGAGCAGGCACTGGCGCAGGAAGGGCACGCGGTCGAGCGCCTCGGAGAGCTTTTCGAGGCGCGCGCGGATGCCGTCCCAGTCGACGGCGGGCAGGCGCGCGGCCACGGCGTCGCGCGCGCGCGCGGCACGCCGGTAGACCGGTTCTAGGAGACCGGAAGAGCGTCGAGCTGGGCAAGAGTCTGTGCTGTAGTGTAGATGTCGGCGGTGTTCTAGCTGTCTACAAATATCTAGTATGCCCCGTAGCACAT
>NZ_JAAGPN010000397.1:0-5391 GCF_017104805.1 Paraburkholderia sp. Ac-20347
ATAAGAAGCCTGACGATTACCTACTTTCACACGGGCAATCCGCACTATCATCGGCGTAGAGTCGTTTCACGGTCCTGTTCGGGATGGGAAGGGGTGGGACCGACTCGCTATGGTCATCAGGCATGACGGGTTGCTGCGTCGCCTTTGGGGGCGCCACAGCCAATCTGGAAGAAGCGTAAAGAGTTTTTACTGAATTCGGGTTGTGTTGTTTATATCGGCACAACACTGATCTCTCAACCGTGCGTTTCTCGAAACACACCTGTTATAGGATCAAGCCTTACGGGCAATTAGTATCAGTTAGCTTAACGCATTACTGCGCTTCCACACCTGACCTATCAACGTCCTGGTCTCGAACGACCCTTCAAGGGGCTTGAAGCCCCGGGGATATCTCATCTCAAGGCGAGTTTCCCGCTTAGATGCTTTCAGCGGTTATCTCTTCCGAACATAGCTACCCGGCGATGCCACTGGCGTGACAACCGGTACACCAGAGGTTCGTCCACTCCGGTCCTCTCGTACTAGGAGCAGGTCCCTTCAAATATCCAGCGCCCACGGCAGATAGGGACCAAACTGTCTCACGACGTTTTAAACCCAGCTCACGTACCTCTTTAAATGGCGAACAGCCATACCCTTGGGACCGGCTACAGCCCCAGGATGAGATGAGCCGACATCGAGGTGCCAAACACCGCCGTCGATATGAACTCTTGGGCGGTATCAGCCTGTTATCCCCAGAGTACCTTTTATCCGTTGAGCGATGGCCCTTCCATACAGAACCACCGGATCACTATGACCTGCTTTCGCACCTGCTCGACTTGTCAGTCTCGCAGTCAAGCACGCTTATGCCATTGCACTATCAGCACGATTTCCGACCGTACCTAGCGTACCTTCGTACTCCTCCGTTACCCTTTGGGAGGAGACCGCCCCAGTCAAACTGCCTACCATGCACTGTCCCCGATCCGGATTACGGACCAAGGTTAGAACCTCAAACAGATCAGGGTGGTATTTCAAGGACGGCTCCATGCAGACTGGCGTCCACACTTCACAGCCTCCCACCTATCCTACACAAACCGGTTCAAAGTCCAATGCAAAGCTACAGTAAAGGTTCATGGGGTCTTTCCGTCTAGCCGCGGGGAGATTGCATCATCACAAACACTTCAACTTCGCTGAGTCTCGGGAGGAGACAGTGTGGCCATCGTTACGCCATTCGTGCAGGTCGGAACTTACCCGACAAGGAATTTCGCTACCTTAGGACCGTTATAGTTACGGCCGCCGTTTACCGGGACTTCAATCAAGAGCTTGCACCCCATCATTTAATCTTCCGGCACCGGGCAGGCGTCACACCCTATACGTCCACTTTCGTGTTTGCAGAGTGCTGTGTTTTTATTAAACAGTCGCAGCCACCAGTTTATTGCAACCCCTTCACCCTCAGAGCGCAGGCTCTTCAAGCTACAAGGGCGTACCTTATCCCGAAGTTACGGTACCAATTTGCCGAGTTCCTTCTCCCGAGTTCTCTCAAGCGCCTTAGAATACTCATCTCGCCCACCTGTGTCGGTTTGCGGTACGGTCACTGTGAAACTGAAGCTTAGAGGCTTTTCTTGGAACCACTTCCAGTTGCTTCGTCTCCTAAGAGACTGGCCTCGCACCCTTGAATTCCGCGCCCGGATTTGCCAAAGCGCCTTCTCCAATGCAAGGACCGGGACTTCCAACACCCGGACAACCTTCCGCGATCCGTCCCCCCATCGCATTTCACAATGGTGCAGGAATATTGACCTGCTTCCCATCAGCTACGCATTTCTGCCTCGCCTTAGGGGCCGACTCACCCTACGCCGATGAACGTTGCGTAGGAAACCTTGGGCTTACGGCGAGGGGGCCTTTCACCCCCTTTATCGCTACTCATGTCAGCATTCGCACTTCTGATACCTCCAGCACGCTTTTCAACGCACCTTCGCAGGCTTACAGAACGCTCTCCTACCATGCACATAAATGTGCATCCGCAGCTTCGGTATATAGCTTAGCCCCGTTACATCTTCCGCGCAGGACGACTCGATCAGTGAGCTATTACGCTTTCTTTAAAGGGTGGCTGCTTCTAAGCCAACCTCCTGACTGTTTTAGCCTTCCCACTTCGTTTCCCACTTAGCTATATTTGGGGACCTTAGCTGGCGGTCTGGGTTGTTTCCCTCTTGACACCGGACGTTAGCACCCGATGTCTGTCTCCCGTGATTGCACTCTTCGGTATTCGGAGTTTGCTATGGCGACGTAATCCGCAATGGACCCATCAACCATGACAGTGCTCTACCCCCGAAGGTGATACACGAGGCACTACCTAAATAGTTTTCGGAGAGAACCAGCTATTTCCAGGTTTGTTTAGCCTTTCACCCCTATCCACAGCTCATCCCCTAACTTTTCAACGTTAGTGGGTTCGGTCCTCCAGCACGTGTTACCGTGCCTTCAACCTGGCCATGGATAGATCACCTGGTTTCGGGTCTACACCCAGCGACTGAACGCCCTGTTCGGACTCGCTTTCGCTACGCCTGCCCTATTCGGTTAAGCTTGCCACTGAATGTAAGTCGCTGACCCATTATACAAAAGGTACGCCGTCACCCCTTGCGAGGCTCCGACTGTTTGTATGCATGCGGTTTCAGGATCTATTTCACTCCCCTCCCGGGGTTCTTTTCGCCTTTCCCTCACGGTACTGGTTCACTATCGGTCGATCACGAGTATTTAGCCTTGGAGGATGGTCCCCCCATCTTCAGACAGGATTTCACGTGTCCCGCCCTACTTGTCGTACACCTAGTTCTTCCTCGCTGTTTTCGCCTACGGGGCTATCACCCACTATGGCCGCACTTTCCAGAGCGTTTGGCTAACAACGAAGATAAAGAGTACAGGCTGATCCCATTTCGCTCGCCACTACTTTGGGAATCTCGGTTGATTTCTTTTCCTGCGGCTACTTAGATGTTTCAGTTCGCCGCGTTCGCTTCGCATGACCTATGTATTCAGTCATGGATACTCCATACGGAGTGGGTTTCCCCATTCGGATATCGGTGGATCAAAGCTTGTTTGCCAGCTCCCCACCGCTTTTCGCAGGCTACCGCGTCCTTCATCGCCTGTGATCGCCAAGGCATCCACCACATGCACTTGTTCGCTTGACCCTATAACGGGTGTGTCTCATGATTCCCGCAGGAACCACTCAATTCACTCGCTACAGGTTGAGTATTCGTGTTGCGCCGTATTTCAAGGCAATCTTTCGATCACTTAAAAATACATTGATACAATCACAACCCTGATTCACTTACTCCACACCCATCTCTAAGTGTGTTTCAGATGAATCTCTTTACTACTTCTTCCTGATTGTTAAAGAACGACAGCCGATATGGTGTTTAATCACATCGCTCTGACTGGCTCAATCGCCAATGCTTAATACCCGGTTTGTGCTGCTACCGGACACTAGGCATTGAGGATTGGTGGAGGATGACGGGATCGAACCGACGACCCCCTGCTTGCAAAGCAGGTGCTCTCCCAGCTGAGCTAATCCCCCAGTCAAAACAACTCAAGGGATCTGTCTCGCCTTTGCAGACAAAGTGGTGGGTCTGGATGGATTCGAACCATCGACCCCCGCCTTATCAAGACGGTGCTCTAACCGACTGAGCTACAGACCCCTGAGTCTGTCTTTATTACAGCCGACAAGTGTGAGCGCTTAATACGCGAGTGCGTGAGCTCTGGAAAGGAGGTGATCCAGCCGCACCTTCCGATACGGCTACCTTGTTACGACTTCACCCCAGTCATGAATCCTGCCGTGGTGACCGTCCTCCTTGCGGTTAGACTAGCCACTTCTGGCAAAACCCACTCCCATGGTGTGACGGGCGGTGTGTACAAGACCCGGGAACGTATTCACCGCGGCATGCTGATCCGCGATTACTAGCGATTCCAGCTTCACGCAGTCGAGTTGCAGACTGCGATCCGGACTACGATCGGTTTTCTGGGATTGGCTCCACCTCGCGGCTTGGCAACCCTCTGTTCCGACCATTGTATGACGTGTGAAGCCCTACCCATAAGGGCCATGAGGACTTGACGTCATCCCCACCTTCCTCCGGTTTGTCACCGGCAGTCTCCCTGGAGTGCTCTTGCGTAGCAACTAGGGACAAGGGTTGCGCTCGTTGCGGGACTTAACCCAACATCTCACGACACGAGCTGACGACAGCCATGCAGCACCTGTGTTACGGCTCCCTTTCGGGCACTTCCACCTCTCAGCAGAATTCCGTACATGTCAAGGGTAGGTAAGGTTTTTCGCGTTGCATCGAATTAATCCACATCATCCACCGCTTGTGCGGGTCCCCGTCAATTCCTTTGAGTTTTAATCTTGCGACCGTACTCCCCAGGCGGTCAACTTCACGCGTTAGCTACGTTACCAAGTCAATGAAGACCCGACAACCAGTTGACATCGTTTAGGGCGTGGACTACCAGGGTATCTAATCCTGTTTGCTCCCCACGCTTTCGTGCATGAGCGTCAGTATTGACCCAGGGGGCTGCCTTCGCCATCGGTATTCCTCCACATCTCTACGCATTTCACTGCTACACGTGGAATTCTACCCCCCTCTGCCATACTCAAGCGATGCAGTCACCAATGCAGTTCCCAGGTTGAGCCCGGGGATTTCACATCGGTCTTACATCACCGCCTGCGCACGCTTTACGCCCAGTAATTCCGATTAACGCTTGCACCCTACGTATTACCGCGGCTGCTGGCACGTAGTTAGCCGGTGCTTATTCTTCCGGTACCGTCATCCCCCGACCATATTAGGATCAAGGATTTCTTTCCGGACAAAAGTGCTTTACAACCCGAAGGCCTTCTTCACACACGCGGCATTGCTGGATCAGGCTTTCGCCCATTGTCCAAAATTCCCCACTGCTGCCTCCCGTAGGAGTCTGGGCCGTGTCTCAGTCCCAGTGTGGCTGGTCGTCCTCTCAGACCAGCTACGGATCGTCGCCTTGGTGAGCCTTTACCTCACCAACTAGCTAATCCGCCATCGGCCGCCCCTATAGCGCGAGGTCCGAAGATCCCCCGCTTTCATCCGTAGATCGTATGCGGTATTAATCCGGCTTTCGCCGGGCTATCCCCCACTACAGGACACGTTCCGATGTATTACTCACCCGTTCGCCACTCGCCACCAGGTGCAAGCACCCGTGCTGCCGTTCGACTTGCATGTGTAAGGCATGCCGCCAGCGTTCAATCTGAGCCAGGATCAAACTCTTCAGTTTAAACCTGTTACTGTTTTCGGTTCAGTTAAGAACCGGTCGCTCACTCAAAGCTGACAGGTAATTGAATTACTTCAAAAACCTGACTTACTTTAGTGTGAGACTCTTGATACTTTTGCTTCTCCTGACCGGCTCCGAAGAACC
>NZ_JAAGPN010000398.1:0-5217 GCF_017104805.1 Paraburkholderia sp. Ac-20347
TCAGCGGTGGCTGGCGCGTGTTCTGGCGCGATTTGCCGCTCGTGCCGCTGCGCGACGCGTTGCTGCTGCTGCAGTGGCTCGCGGCCGTGTTCGGCTCGCATGTGGTCTGGCGCGGCGTGCGCGTGCCGGTCGCCAATCCCGAAACGGGCGAGGCGGGCGGGGCCGGACACACGGGTGTCACGCCGACCGTGTCCACTGCGCGCGAGCCGCGTGTGAGCGCATCGCGGCGGCGCGCGGTCGTCGAGGTCACGGATGGACGCTGACGGACACCGACGCACGCGGATGGCGGCTGAACAGAACACGCCTACGAACCTTTCATCGCGCGCGACGCCGGCCGGAACCGGCGCCCGCGCGCGCACGCTTTCAAGCTCAATTGACTCAAGGATTGCCGGAGCACTCATCTCATGAAAACGCTGTTTTTGCAGGCCCCGTCGTATGACGGCTTCGATGGCGGCGCGGGTTCGCGCTATCAGGCGAAGCGCGAGATCCGCTCGTTCTGGTATCCGACCTGGCTCGCGCAACCCGCGGCGCTGGTGCCGCAGAGCCGCGTGCTCGACGCGCCCGCCGACGGGATCGGCGTGGAGGACACGCTCAAGATCGCGATGGATTACGACCTCGTGATCATCCACACGAGCACGCCGTCGTTTCCGACCGACGCGCTGTTCGCCGAGGACCTCAAGAAGCGCAAGCCGTCGCTGCTGGTCGGCATGGTCGGCGCGAAGGTGATGGTCGATCCGCACAACTCGCTCACGGCGTCCGACGCCATCGACTTCGTCTGCCGCGAGGAATTCGACTACACCTGCAAGGAAATCGCCGAAGGCAAGCCTTTCCCCGAAATCAAGGGCTTGAGCTGGCGCGCGAAGGACGGCTCGATCGAGCACAACGAAGCGCGTCCGATCCTCGAGAACATGGACGAGCTGCCGTTCGTCGCGCCGATCTACAAGCGCGACCTGAAGATCGACAACTACTTCATCGGCTATCTGAACTACCCGTACGTGTCGATCTACACGGGCCGCGGCTGCAAGTCGCGCTGCACGTTCTGCCTGTGGCCGCAGACGGTCAGCGGCCATCGCTATCGCACGCGCTCGGTCGAGAACGTGATCGCCGAAGCGAAATGGATTCGCGACAACATGCCCGAAGTGAAAGAGCTGATGTTCGACGACGACACCTTCACCGACGACCTGCCGCGCGCCGAAGCCATCGCCATCGGCCTCGGCAAGCTCGGCATGACGTGGTCGTGCAACGCGAAGGCGAACGTGCCGTACAAGACCCTCAAGGTCATGAAGGAAAACGGCCTGCGTCTGCTGCTCGTGGGCTTCGAATCGGGCGACGACCAGATTCTCGTGAACATCAAGAAGGGCGTGCGCACCGACTTCGCGCGCCGCTTCAGCGCGGACTGCAAGAACCTCGGCATCAAGATTCACGGCACCTTCATTCTGGGTCTGCCGGGCGAGACGCAGGAGACCATCAAGAAGACCATCGAGTACGCGAAGGAAATCAATCCGCACACGATCCAGGTCTCGCTCGCCGCGCCGTATCCGGGCACGACGCTCTACAAGCAGGCCGTCGAAAACGGCTGGATGGAAGAGAACAAGACCATCAATCTGGTGAGCAAGGAAGGCGTGCAGCTCGCGGCGATCGGCTACGCGCATCTGTCGCGCGAGGAGATCTATCACCACCTCGAACAGTTCTATCGCCAGTTCTATTTCCGTCCGTCGAAGATCTGGGAAATCGTCCGCGAAATGCTGACGAGCTGGGACATGATGAAGCGCCGTCTGCGCGAAGGCGTGGAGTTCTTCCGCTTCCTGCGCGCCCACGAGGCATGATGCAGCCGCGCGCGCGCGCGCTGATTTTCACCGCCGACGATTTCGGCCTGCACGAGCGGGTCAACGCGGCGGTGGAGCGCGCGCATCGCGATGGCGTGCTCAATGCCGCGAGCCTGATGGTGGCCGCGCCCGCCGCGGCCGACGCGGTGGCGCGCGCGCAACGCCTGCCGACGCTGCGCGTGGGTCTGCATCTCGTGCTGGCCGACGGCGCGTCGATGCTGCCGCGCGCGCGCATTCCCGCGCTCGTCGACGCGCAAGGCCGTTTCGGCGACAACATGGTGCGCGACGGCTTTCGCTTCTTCTTCCTGCCGCACGTGCGTGCGCAGCTCGCGCTCGAAATCCGCGCGCAGTTCGAGGCGTTCGCGGCGACGGGCCTCGCGCTCGATCACGTGAACACGCACAAGCATTTTCATCTGCATCCCACGGTGCTGTCGCTGATTCTGTCGATCGGCCGCGAGTATGGTTTGCGCGCCGTGCGTCTGCCGCTGGAAGCGGGCGCGCCCGCCGCGCTCAAGCCGTGGCTCGCGCTCGTGCGTGCGCGCCTCGCGCGGGCGGGCATCGCGCATAACGACTACGTGGTCGGCATCGCGAACACGGGCGCGATGGACGAAGCCGTGCTGCTCGACGCGATCGCGCGTCTGCCCGCGCAGGGCGTCGGCGAAATCTACTGCCATCCGGCCGAAGCGCCGGCGGCGGGCGAGGGGCCGATCACCGCGTCGATGCAAACCTATCGCCACGCCGACGAACTCGCCGCGCTGATGTCGCCGCGCGTCGCCGCCGCGCTCGCGCGTGCGGGCGTGCGCCACGGCGGCTTTACCGACGTGTTTTTCGATGGCCATGACGGCGGCACGGCGGCGCGGTTCGCGGAGGCACGGGCGTCATCATGAAGTGGCTTCAATGGCTGGGCTTGCCGGTCGGGATCGCGATTCTGATCGGCCTCGTGGTTCACGACGGCGCGCAGGACGTGATGCGCGTGATCGGCGCGGCGGGTCCGGTGCTGCTCTGGCTCGTGCCGTTCCATGCGCTGCCGCTGCTGCTCGACGCGCACGCGTGGCGTCTGCTGCTCGACCGGCGCGCGCCGCTTCCTTTCCTCTGGTGGGTCGCCACGGTGCGCGAAGCCGTCAACCGGCTGCTGCCCGTCGTGGGCGTCGGCGGCGAGCTGGTCGGCATTCGCCTTGCGCGCTGGAAGTTGCGTGAGCCGCGCGAGGCGAGCGAAGTGACGGCATCGGTGATCGTCGAGGTCTTCGTGACGATCGCCGTGCAGTACGCGTTTTCGGCGCTCGGCGTGGTCTTGATCGTCGCGGCGACGGGCGATGGCGGCTCGTTGCGCACCATCGTCACGATCGCGCTCGCGCTCGTGCTGAGCGCGCCGCTGCCGGTGCTCGCGGTCGTGCTGCTGCGACGCGGCGGCGTGTTCCATGCGATCGAGCGCTGGGCCGGGCGGCTGTTCGGCGAAGAAACCTGGCAGAAGCTCGGCATCGACGGCCAGCGGCTCGACGCCGATCTCGACGCGCTGATGTCGCGCACGGGCCTGATGTTCCGCGCGTTCTTCTGGCAGCTCGGCGGCTACATGCTGGGCGCGTTCGAAACCTGGTGGGCGCTTTCGCTGCTCGGCCATCCGGTCTCGGTCGGCGACGCGCTCGCCATCGAAGCCATCACCCAGGCCGTGCGCCACGCCGCCTTCATGGTGCCCGCGGGCCTCGGCGTGCAGGAAATCGCCGTGGTGCTGCTCGCGCAACTGTTCGGCGTCAGTCAGGACGTGGCGTTTTCGCTCGCGCTCGTCAAGCGCATGCGCGAAGTGGTGTTCGGCGTGATCGCGCTGATTTCCTGGCAGGCCGCCGAGATCACGCGTACGCGTCGCGCGCTGCATGGCGGCGCGCCGGAGCGCGTCGGGCTGCGCGCCGTTGCGCGCGTTGCCGAACCTTCGAAGCGGTCTTCGGGACACGACCGGCGTCATTGACGGTACATTGTGGCTATTCAGCGTGCGCCGCGCTTCGCGGCCGGCGCACGCGCAAGCCCATGTTGACGCCTCACCCGGACATGCCTTCCCCATCCAGATCCACGCGGACGCTGACGGCTGCGTGCGCCGCGCTGGCGGCGTTCACGCTCGCCGGCTGCGACGACCGCCAGTTCGACGCCATGCTCGATTCGTTCCGCCAGGGCTTCAAGGCCTTCTTCGATTCGGTGAAGCCCGACGCGCTGCTGCTCAAGGGCCTCACGCCCGGCGTGTCCACGCTCGAACAGGTGCGCGAGCAGATGGGCAAGCCCGAGACCGAGCGCCTGTTCGACGACGGCTCGCGCCGCCTCGAATATCCGCGCGGCCCGCAAGGGCTCAAGACCTTCATGGTCGACATCGGGCCGAACGGACGGCTCGTGGCCATCACCCAGGCGCTCACGGCGGAAAACTTCGCGAAGGTGCGTATCGGCATGAGGCAGGACGAGGTGCGCGCGCTGCTCGGCAAACCGGGGCAGATAGCGGCCTACCGGCTCAAGCGGGAGACCGTGTGGAGCTGGAAATGGTACGAGGGCGGCGTGACGCCGGAGGCGTATTTCAACGTGCATTTCGGCCCGGACGGCCTGGTCTCGACGACGTCGCGCTCGGACGTGATACGTGGACATTAAGGTCGACACTAAGGTGGACACTGAGCGCGGGCATTGAACGAATCGGCGCAAAACACAGACAAAACGCCATGACTCTGAAACAAGACAGGCAACAGGCACGCGGGAGGCGGGCATGGTGACGCAACGACGACGCGCCCGCCGCGTGGGGCTCGTGCTGGGCGGCGGGGCGGCGCGCGGCTGGGCGCATATCGGCGCGATCCGCGCGCTGGAAGAAGCGGGCATCCGGCCCGATGTGGTCTGCGGCACCTCGATTGGCGCGCTGGTGGGCGCGGTCTATGCGAACGGCGATCTCGACTGGCTCGAAGACTGGGTCGGCAAGCTCACGTGGCAGACCGTGGTGCGGCTGCTCGATCTGCGCTTTTCGGGCGGGCTGCTAGGCGGGCGCAAGGTCATCGACCTGTTCGCGAAGCAGTTCAACGGCCGCGCGATCGACGATCTCAAGATGCCGTTCGCGGCGGTCGCGACCGAACTCGATACGGGCCGCGAGGTCTGGCTGCGCGAGGGCGGCGTGGTCGACGCGGTGCGCGCCTCGATTGCGATTCCGGGCATTTTCACGCCGATCTGGCACGACGGTGTGTGGCTCGTGGACGGCGGGCTCAGCAATCCGGTGCCGGTGTCCGCCGCGCGTGCGATGCGCGCCGACACGGTGATCGCCATCGACCTCAATCACGACATTCTCAACGGCCGCGATCTGGGCGGCGCGATCGACACGGTGCCGCGCGCGGTGCCGGGCGCCGCGCGCCGCGCCGTGACCGACGGCGTGCTGCCT
>NZ_JAAGPN010000399.1:0-5345 GCF_017104805.1 Paraburkholderia sp. Ac-20347
GGCGGTGGTGGTCGTTTCGCTGATGCTCGGGCGCGGGCTCGCGGGCTGGCATCTGAGCAACGCGCACGAAGCGGGCGCGCTGCTGTTCCTGCGCCTCCCGCATGTGGTGGCGGCGGCGGGCGTGGGCGTGCTGCTCGCGCTGTCGGGCGGCGTCGTGCAGCGCATGACCGGCAATCCGATGGCGAGCCCGGACCTGCTCGGCATGTCGGCGGGCGGCGCGCTCGGCCTGACCGGCGCGCTGTTTCTCACGACGCATCCGGACCTGCCGACGTTCCTCGTCTGGTGCGCGGCCGGGTCGATGCTCACGCTGGGCGCGCTCGTGCTGATCGCGCGCGCCTCGTCGTTCGCGCCCGACACCCTGATCCTCGCGGGCATGACGCTGAGCGCGGCGTTCCAGGCCGTGTCGGTGATCGCCGTATCGAGCGGCGACCCGCGCGTCATCGTCCTGTACAACCTGCTGGCGGGCTCGACCTACAACGTCGGGCCGACGATGGCGGCGCTCGTCGCGGTCTGCGCGTTGCTCGCGCTGGCGGCCGTGCCGCTGTGCCGTCGCTGGCTGGAAATCCTGCCGCTCGGCGACGCGGTCTCGGTGGGGCTCGGCGTGCGCATCGCCGGGGCGCGCCTCGGGCTGCTGATGCTGAGCGCGCTGCTGAGCGCCGTGGCGACGCTCGTGATCGGGCCGCTGTCGTTCATCGGCCTGATGGCGCCGCATATGGCGCGCATGCTCGGCATTCGCCGCGCCATGCCCTTGCTGTTCGTGGCGGCCGCGTTCGGCGCGACGCTGATGATCGGCTCGGACTGGCTCGGCCGCTGGGTGCTGTTCCCGCAGGAAATGCCGGCCGGCGTGATGGCGACGCTGCTCGGCGGACTTTATCTGATCCTCACAATGTTCCGGCGGCCGGCGCAAGATCGGCCCGGTTCATGACGCACTCTCTCAAGGAGTCCCATGTCTTTGCTCTTGAAGCTCGCGCGCAACGCCCGCTGGACCTTGTTCGTTGCGCTCGCAACCAGTCTCGTCAGCGGTTTCGGTAACGCGGGCCTGGTCGCGCTCATCAATCAGGCGCTGTCGGCCTCGACTTCGCAGCTCGCGCGTCTGGGCTGGCAGTTCGTCGTGCTCGGCGTGATCGTGCTCGCCACGCGCACGCTGTCGCAAACGCTGTTCATGGACCTCGGCCAGCGCGCCAAGGCGGATCTGCGCATGCAGACGATCCGGCGTCTGGGCGGCGCCTCTTTCCGCCATCTGGAGCAGCAGGGCGCGGCGCGCTCGCTCGCCGTGCTCACGCAGGATCTCGACGCCATCGTCATGCTGTTCGTGCGCATGCCCGCGCTGGCGATGCAAAGCGCGGTGATCATCGGCTGTCTTGCGTATCTGAGCGTGCTGTCGTGGCAGATCCTGCTGGTGGCGATCGTGACGATCGGCATCGGCGCGGCCGGTTTTCGCGCCGCCAACGGACGCGCGCTGTTTCACCTGCGCGCGTCGCGCAAGCGCGAGGACGATCTGGTGCGCCACTTCCGCGCGCTGTTCGACGGCGCCAAGGAACTGAAGCTGCATCGCCTGCGCCGCAGCGCCTTCATCGACGACACGCTCTCCACCAACGTCGAAGCCGTGCGCGTGCAGCGCACGCGCGGCTACGTGCTCTACGCGGCGGCGGCGAGCTGGGGCAGCTTCATCCTGTTCGCCTTCATCGGCATCACGCTGTTCGTGGTCGCGCGCCTGTATCCCGTGAATACGCACGTGATGTCGGGTTACGCGATGGTGTTTCTCTACATGATCATGCCGATCGAGTCGCTGCTGTCGGCGATTCCGAACATCAGCACGGCGCGCGTGGCGCTCGAACGCATCGAGGAAGTGAACGCCGAACTGCCGCTCGAAAACGGTCTCGACGCGCCGGTCAAACGCGGCTTCCAGAGCCTCGTGCTCGACGGCGTCACGCATCGCTATTTCCGCGAGAAGGAGAACGACGTCTTCACGCTCGGGCCGATCAATCTGAGCTTCAAGCCCGGCGAACTGGTCTATCTGATCGGCGGTAACGGCAGCGGCAAGACCACGCTCGCGAAGATGATCGTCGGGCTGTACGCGCCCGAAAGCGGGCGTATCGTGGTGGATGGCGCGCCCGTGAACGAAGCGGATCGCGACAGCTACCGGCAGTTGTTTTCTGTGGTGTTCAGCGACTTCTTCCTGTTCGACAGTCTGCTCGGCATGCGCTTCGACGGGCTCGATCAGACCGCGCAGGATCTGCTCGTGCATCTGCAGCTCGATCACAAGGTCAGCATCAAGGACGGCGCGTTTTCCACGCTCGAACTGTCGCAGGGACAGCGCAAGCGACTCGCGCTGCTGGTCGCGTATCTGGAGGATCGCCCGTTCTATCTGTTCGACGAATGGGCCGCCGATCAGGACCCGCTGTTCAAGGACGTGTTTTACCGCAAGCTGTTGCCCGAGCTGAAGGCGAAGGGCAAGACCGTGGTGGTCATCACGCACGACGACCGCTATTTCCATCTCGCCGACCGCTATATCAAGCTCGAATACGGTCAGCTCGTGGAAACCGGGCTGGGCGCGGATCTGAGCGCACGCGCGGCGGGCAACGGCGAGCAGGGCGCGGATCATGCGCCGCTCGCACGCGTGGCCGCGCGCTGACACCGATGCACGCACGGCGTCGATGATGTCGATGCCATTTACCGTTGAAGATGCCAATGAGCTTGACCATGAATCTTTCGCACGACGAGGCGTTGCCCGAAGCGCCCGCCAATGCAGATGCAAGCGCTGACGCAAACGCTGACACAAACGCGGACGCCATCCATCCGGCGACGCGCCCGCAGGACGCACACGCGCCGGCGATGTTTACGCTCGACGGCGTGTCATTCGCGGCGGACGGCCGCACGCTGCTCAAGCCGCTCTCGCTCACGCTCGCGAAGCACCGCATGTATGGCCTGATCGGCCATAACGGCTCGGGCAAGTCGACGCTCGTGAAGCTGCTCGCGCGTCAGCAGCAGCCCGCCGCGGGCACGCTCACGTTCGCGGGGCAGCCGCTCGCGCAGTGGGACAACCGCGCGTTTGCGCGCAAGGTCGCGTATCTGCCGCAGCAACTGCCCGCCGCCGACGGCATGACGGTGCGCGAGCTGGTCGCGCTCGGCCGCTATCCGTGGCACGGCGCGCTCGGGCGTTTCTCGCGCACCGACACGCAAAAAGTGCTGGAAGCGATGGAGCAGACCGATACGGTGCGTTTCGCCGACCGCGCCGTGGACAGCCTCTCGGGCGGCGAGCGTCAGCGCGTGTGGCTGGCGATGCTGGTCGCGCAGGACAGCGACTGTCTGCTGCTCGACGAGCCGATTTCCGCGCTCGACATCGCGCATCAGATCGAAGTGCTCGCGCTGGTGCGCCGCCTGAGCGAGGAGCGCGGCATCGGCGTGGTGGTGGTGCTGCACGACATCAACATGGCGGGCCGTTTCTGCGACGAGCTGATCGCGCTGAAGGGCGGCAGTCTGCTCGCGCACGGGCCGTCCGCCGAGCTGATGCGCGCCGAGACGCTCAGCGCGATCTACGGCATTCCGATGGGTACGGTCGCGCATCCGGACGGCGGCATGCCGATCAGTTTCGCGCATTGACGGCGCGGTTCGCGCCCGCCGAACTCCGTTTTTCGACACCGCTTTCGACGCCACCTTCGATGAAACGATTTTCCGCAGCAGGCAATCTCCTCGCTGGCGCGCTGTGCGCCGTTCTGGCCGGCGCGTGCACGACGTCCGCGCAACAGGAGACGCAACAGGCTCATCCTGCGTATCGCGCGGACATCCGCCGCACCGCCGACGGCATCCCGCACATCCGCGCGAACGACTGGGGCAGCCTCGGTTATGGCACCGGCTACGCGCAGGCGCAGGACAATCTCTGCACGCTCGGCGACGCCTTCGTGACGTATCGCGGCGAGCGCTCAGAGCAGTTCGGCGCCGAAGCGCGTCCGCCGGCGGCCGCGTCGTTCGGCCAGCCGCACAATCTCGACGCCGACTTCTTCTTCCGCTTCGTCGTGGGCAACGACGCCGTGGCGCGCTTTCGCGACGCGCAGACGCCGCGCACGCGCGAACTCGTCGAAGGCTACGCGGCGGGCTATGACCGTTATCTCGACGATCTGCGCGCGGGGCGCTTCGCGGGGGCGCATGCCGTGTGCGCGAACGCCGCCTGGCTGCGCCCGATCGACGCCGACGATGTTTATCGCCGCCTGATCGCGGCCACGCTCGCGGGCGGCGAGGCGCATTTCGTCGAGGCCATCGTGCACGCGAAGCCGCCATCGGCTGAAGCCGCGCCTGCCGCGCCCGCCTCGTCAGCCGCGCCCGCTGCGAGCGCGCCGCAAGCCTCGCGGAGCAGCGCAACGACGGCGTCGATCGACATCGCGCCGACACGCTTCGACATTGACCAGCGTGCGGGCATCGGCAGCAATGCGCTGGCGTTCGGCGCGGCGAAAACGCGCGAGGGCGCGAGCCTGCTGTTCGGCAATCCGCACTGGTTCTGGCAAGGCCCGGACCGCTTCTACGAGGCGCAACTGACGATTCCGGGCCAGCTCGACGTGGCGGGCGCGTCGTTCCTCGGCGTGCCGGTGGTGATGATCGGCTTCAACGACAACATCGCGTGGACGCACACCGTTTCGCAGGCGCGCCGCTTCGGCATCTTCCAGCTTGCGCTGGTGCCGGGCGCGCCGACGCATTATCTCTACGACGGCCGCGACGAAGCCATGCAGGCGGTGCCCGTCACGGTGCCGGTGCGCGGCAGCGACGGCGCGATCACGCAGGTCACGCGCACGCTCTATCGCTCGCGCTTCGGTCCGCTGATCAATCTGTCGACGATGTCGCCCGCGCTCGCGTGGAATGCGCAGCACGCGTTCGCGTTGCGCGACGTGAACGCCGACAACACGCGCGTGTTCGAGAACTTCCTCGCGTGGGGCAGCGCGTCGTCGCTCGATGATTTCATCGCGATCCAGAAGCGCTACGCGGCCATGCCGTGGGTCAACACGTTTGCGATCGGCCGCAACGACCCGCGCGTGTGGTTCGCCGATATCGGCGCGATGCCGGGCGTGAGCGACGCGCTCGCGCAAACCTGCACGCCGCCGCTCGGCCGCGCGTTCGACGCCAGGGCGCCGGGCGTGCCGTTCCTCGACGGTTCGAAAAGCGCCTGCGCCTGGCAGAGCGCGCCGGACGCGCCGCAGGCGCAGACACTGGGCGTGGCGCAGATGCCGTCGCTCACGCGCGACGACTACGTGGGCAATTTCAACGGCAGCTACTGGCTCACGAATCCGGCTGCGCCGCTCACGGGGTTCTCGCGCGTGGCGGGCCTCACGGGCACGCCGCCGACGCTGCGCACG
>NZ_JAAGPN010000400.1:0-5321 GCF_017104805.1 Paraburkholderia sp. Ac-20347
CGCCGCCGCAAGCGCGCCTGCCGCGGCTTCGGCCGCCGACGCGGCACCCGCCGCACCGACCGCGCCGTTCTCGGTCGATTCGTCGAAGATCAACTCGGGCGACACCGCCTGGATGCTGACCTCCACGGCGCTCGTGCTGTTCATGACGATCCCGGGTCTCGCGCTGTTCTACGGCGGCATGGTCCGCAAGAAGAACGTGCTCGCGACGCTCATGCAGAGCTTCGCCATCACCTGCGTCGTCACGGTGATCTGGACGGTGATCGGTTACTCGCTGGCGTTCACGCCGGGCAACTCGTTCATCGGCGGCTTCTCGCGCGTGTTCCTTGAAGGCATGAACTACATCAAGGGCGACAAGGCGACGACGCTGACGGTCAGCCACCTCGCGCCGACCATCCCGGAAACCGTGTACTTCGTGTTCCAGATGACGTTTGCGATCATCACCCCGGCGCTCATCACCGGTGCGTTCGCGGACCGCATGAAGTTCTCGGCGATGCTGGTGTTCATGTCGCTCTGGTCGATCATCGTCTACGCGCCGATCGCGCACATGGTCTGGGAACCGACCGGCTGGCTCGCCAGCGCCGGCATCCTCGACTTCGCAGGCGGCACGGTGGTGCACATCAACGCCGGTGTGGCCGGTCTCGTGTGCTGCCTCGTGCTCGGCAAGCGTGTCGGTTATGGCCGCGAAGTGATGGCGCCGCACAACCTCGTGCTCACGCTGATGGGCGCGGCCATGCTGTGGGTGGGCTGGTTCGGCTTCAACGCGGGTTCGGCAGTGGCGGCTGACGGCCGTGCCGGTTTCGCGATGCTCACGACGCAGATCGCCACGGCATGCGCGGCGCTCGGCTGGATGTTCGCGGAGTGGATCGCCAAGGGCAAGCCTTCGGTGCTCGGCATCGCTTCGGGCGCAGTGGCCGGTCTGGTCGCGGTGACGCCGGCTTCGGGCTTCGTCGGCGTGATGGGTTCGATCGTGATCGGCGTGGTGGCAGGCGTGGTCTGCTTCTGGTCGGCGACGTGGCTCAAGCACAAGTTCGGCTATGACGACTCGCTCGACGCATTCGGCGTGCACGGCATCGGCGGCATCATCGGCGCCATCCTGACCGGCGTGTTCGCGGTCAAGGACATCGGCGGCGCCGACGGCAGCGTGATCCTGCAGATCAAGGGCGTCGCGACGACCCTGATCTACAGCGGCGTGGTCAGCTTCGTCCTGCTGAAGGTCATCGACATGGTGATGGGCCTGCGCGTCACGGAAGAAGAAGAGCGCGAAGGTCTCGACGTCATCCTGCACGGCGAGCGTGTGGAATAACGTTCGATCCATGTTTCGATGCATGGTTTGAGGTTGTAGGGCAGTACAGGTAGTACTGGAGCACAGCGACTTGGGCCCGTCTTCATGGCGGGCCCTTTCTTTTTTGCGGGCGCGGAGCTTGCGGTCGCGCGCCGTGGGGCGGGAATAAAGCCGCGCCGCGCGCGTTCGCTACGTAGAGGCGTATTGCGGGGTGAATGCGTGGAAATGCGGTGAAATTGCGTCGAAAGTGTCCCTTCATTTCGTGGGACTCCATTGCGCGCGACGCCGCACGCGGTCCAGAATGGATATCCACCAGGGATGCAGGGATGGCCGGCAAGTCGCCGGGTGACGCGCGATCCGCGAGCAAGCCGCGAGTAACCCTATAAGGTGTAAGGGGAAAGCGTCTTGCATCCGGCGCAATCGTCCCCAGATAGACCACCGGTTTCCCTACAATCCAATAAGCTTTCGTCCGCGAGTAATCCCATATGGTCCCGCATCTGGTCACGGCGTTGAATGGCCCGCTCCTCGAACTGGAGCAGCGCATCCTCGACGCGACGCCGGCCATCGAGCGCTGGTTCCGCCTCGAATGGCAGGAGCACACGCCGCCGTTCTACTGTTCGGTGGATCTGCGCAACGCCGGCTTCAAGCTCGCGCCGGTCGACACCAATCTGTTTCCGGGCGCCTTCAACTGCCTGCCGCAGGAAGTGCTGCCGCTCGCCGTGCAGGCCGCCATGGCCGCCATCGAGAAGATCTGCCCGGACGCCAAGAATCTGCTCGTGATTCCCGAGCAGCACACGCGCAACGCGTTCTATCTGGAGAACGTCGCGCGGCTCGCCACGATCATGCGTCAGGCGGGCCTGAACGTGCGTTTCGGCACGCTCGACGAAACCATCGCCGGGCCGGTCACGATCTCGCTGGCGGACGGCCAGAAGATCGTGCTGGAGCCGCTCGAACGCTCGCAGCGCCGTCTCGGCCTGAAGAACTTCGACCCGTGCTCGATTCTTCTGAACAACGATCTGTCCGGCGGCATTCCGCCCGTGCTGGAGAACCTGCACGAGCAATATCTGCTGCCGCCGCTGCACGCGGGCTGGGCGGTGCGCCGCAAATCGACGCACTTCTCCTGCTACGACGACGTGGCGAAGAAGTTTGCGAAGATGGTGGGCGTCGATCCGTGGATGATCAATCCGTACTTCGCGCACGTGGAAGGCGTCGACTTCGAGGCGCGCACGGGCGAGGAGCAACTGGCTACCGCGATCGACGCGGTGCTCAAGAAGATCGCGAAGAAGTACCGCGAGTACGGCATCACCGAAAAGCCCTACGTGGTGATCAAGTCCGACGCGGGCACCGACGGCCGCGGCGTGATGACGGTGCACGACGCTTCGGAGGTCGCCGCGCTCACCAAGCGCGAACGTGCGAAGATGTCGGCCACGAAGGACGGGCTCGAGGTGCACGACGTGATCGTGCAGGAAGGCGTCTACACCTTCGAGCACATCGGCGACGAAGTGGCCGAGCCGGTCGTCTACATGATCGACCGCTACGTGGTGGGCGGTTTCTACCGCGCGCACGGCAGCCGCGAGCGCGACCAGAACCTGAACGCGCCGGGCATGCACTTCGTGCCGCTGGGCTTCGAGCACACGGCGCTGCCCGACACGCGCGCGAAGCCGGGCGCGGCGCCGCCGAACCGCTTTTACATGTACGGCGTGGTTGCGCGCCTCGGATTGCTGGCGGCATCGGTGGAGCTGGAAAAGACCGATCCGGAAGCCATCCAGGTCTGACGATAGCGGCGCTCACCCGCGCCCGACACGACCGATAACACGACGCTGCGCCCGCCCTGTGCGGGCGCAGCCGTCATAACAGCACGGATACAGCAGGGACGACATGGACATTCTCTTCATCGCCGATCCGCTCGAGCGGTTCAAGATCTACAAGGATTCGACCTACGCGATGATGGCCGAGGCCGCGAAGCGCGGTCACACGCTCTACGCGTGCGAGCCGCAGCAGCTCGCCTGGGTGAACGGGCGCGTGGAAGCCGACGTGCGGCGCGTCGAGATCGTCGGCGATACGGCGGACCTGCATCGCGCGCCGTGGTTCACGGCCACGGACGCCACGCGCGCGCTCACGGAGTTCGGCGCGGTGCTGATGCGCAAGGATCCGCCGTTCGACATGGAGTACGTCACGTCGACGTGGCTGCTGGAAATGGCCGAGCGCGCGGGCGCGAAGATCTTCAACAAGCCGCAGGCGATCCGCGATCACTCGGAAAAGCTCGCGATCGGCGAATTTGCGCAGTTCGTCGCGCCCACGCTGGTGACGCGCGACGCCGCGCGCCTGCGCAAATTCCACGACGAACATCAGGACGTGATCCTCAAGCCGCTCGACGGCATGGGCGGCATGGGCGTGTTCCGCGTGAAGGCCGACGGCATGAACCTCGGCTCGATCATCGAGATGCTGAGCGAGGACGGCCGCCGCAGCGTGATGGCGCAGAAGTTCATCCCCGAAATCAAGGACGGCGACAAGCGCATCCTGCTGATCGGCGGCGAACCGGTGCCTTACTCGCTCGCGCGCATTCCGCAGGGCAACGAGGTGCGCGGCAATCTCGCCGCGGGCGGTCTGGGCCGCGCGCAGCCGCTTACGGCGCACGACATGGAGATCGCCAAAGCGCTCGGGCCGACGCTGGCCGCGCGCGGGCTGCTGCTCGTGGGGCTCGATGCGATCGGCGACTGGCTCACGGAAGTGAACGTCACGAGTCCGACGTGTTTCCGCGAGATCATGGAACAGACCGGTTTCGACGTGGCCGCGATGTTCATCGACGCGCTGGAGCGCGCGGCGGCCTGAGTCAGCGCGCTTTGACGGCTCGTTGACGCGTTTCGAGGGGTTGCTCGAACGCGACGACGCGGCGCTTGATTCCCGGCGCCGCGCCGGCATCTGACAGATGAGGGCGCGTGCGGCGCTGCTGCAGGGCACAAAAACTGCGCAGACCCGATTGTGAGGTCGAGGCTCGTGGAATGAAAAACGCGAGCAAAACCGCATGGTCTGCGCGAAAATGACCCTGCTACAATGCCGCGAGTTCGTATCCGGACCGCGCGTGTTGCATCGCCAGAAGCGCGCCCGAGCACGTTCCGACCCTGATGGCCCACGGCTGGCCACCGGTCGGCGCCAGCATCATCCGAAGCCGTTTATTGCAGTCAAGCTGACATGGCAGGGATTCTCATCATCGCCCACGCACCGCTCGCCACCGCGCTGCGCGAGTGCATTGCCCATATTTACGGCGGTTGTCCGGCGCGCATCGGCGCGCTCGACGTGTTGCCCGACAGCGATCCCGCCGAGGTGGTCGCCCAGGCCAACGCCGAAATCGAGCGTTTGCGCGAGGAAAACGGCGCGCTCGTGCTCACCGACATGTTCGGCGCCACGCCGTCGAACATCGCCGCGCGTCTCGCCACGGTGCCGCAGGTGCGCGTGCTGGCGGGCGTGAATCTGCCGATGCTGGTGCGCGCGGTCTGTTACCGCGCGACGCCGCTCGACACGCTCGTCGAAAAGGCGCTGGCGGGCGCGAGCAAAGGCGTGCAGCCGATCGGCCCGAGTACGCCGCAACCCGTCAACGACTGCGGCTGCGCGCCCACGCCGTGCGCGGAAGCGGCCTCCGACGCGGTCGCGGGCATGGCCTCGAAGCCCGTCGGCGCGAGCGTGCTCGGCGCGCGCTGTCTGCAACGCATCGCGTTCGCGCCACGCCGCGCCGTAACGCGCGAGCGCCTGCTCGGTTTCCTGCAAGGCGCGCAACACGCTCGCATCGAACGCGGCGCGCGCGCCGGTGTCATCGGCACGCGCCGCGCCCAGTTCGGCACGGCTCGCCGCGAGATTCGGAAAGCGCCAGCTAATCAACGGGCCGATACCCCACGCCACCGCGTAACGATCGCCGATCGACGCGGGATTGCCCGTCGTCGACAGCCAGTTCCCCGAGCCGCCCAGCACGATGGCCGGATACAGCGACGCCTGCGCCGCGCCGACGCGCGCATGCGCCGCCGCGAGCTTGCGCTCGGCCTCG
>NZ_JAAGPN010000401.1:0-5304 GCF_017104805.1 Paraburkholderia sp. Ac-20347
GGCATCGCGCGCGGTCTGGGCGGCGCTCGCGGCGTTCGTAGCGTTCGACGCGCCCGCGGACTGGCCGAACGACTGCGCGCCCAGCGTCTAAGCGCCCGGCGTGCCTCGCGCGACCACGCGCACGCCGCTCGGCAGCGTCAGCGTGACGGGCTCGCCGCGCGCGCGGGTCAACTGCTGCATGAAGGCGGCGAAGGGCTGGCCGAACAGCGCGTCGAAGCCGCGCGATTGCAGCGTGGCGAGCGGCGAGCCGAACTGGAACAGCGCGCTGCGGTTCGCGCAGAGCAGCGTGCCGTCCGGCGCGAACGCGGCGAGGCCTTCATAGAGCGTGCCGATGAATTCCGCGCGCGCGTGAAATTGCAGCCGCACGGCGGCGGCGAATTCGATGTTGAACAGATGGTTCTCGATCATTTGCGCCGACATCCGCACGAGCGCGAGCGTGTGCTTGTGAAAGCCGCGCGATTCGCCGCTCACGTCGAGCGCGCCGAGCGTGCGGCCCCACGGATCGGCGATTGGCGCGCACGAGCAGGTGAGGATGTGGTTCGCGCGCAGGAAGTGCTCGCCCGCATGCACGATGGTGGGCTGGGCGTCGACGAGCGCCGTGCCGATCGCGTTGGTGCCGCGGTCGCGCTCCGCCCACGAGACGCCCGGACGCAGCGCCACGCGCCGCGCCTTTTCGACGAAATCGGTATCGCCGAGACTGTGCAGGATCACGCCGTTGCGGTCGGTGAGCAGCACCATGCTTTCGGTATCGACGATCTGCGCGTGCAGCGCGTCCATCACGGGCCGCGCCTGATGGTAGAGCGTGTGATTCGCGTCGAGCAGGTCGCGCAGGTCCGCGCCGCCGAGCGGCTGGAAGTCGGGCGCTTCGCTCGCGCGCAGGCCGAGCGCCAGCGAGCGCGCATGCGCCTGGGCGATCGTGTCCGCGCGCGCCGCCTCGGGCGGCTTGACGGTGACGGAGGGGCGTCGGGTCACTCGTGTCTCCAATCTTGTGTGGCTGCGCTGCGCCGCAACAAGCCGGCGCGCGCCGTGATGCCTCGCCTCATGGTACAGGAAGGGCCGCGTGCGCCACATCGGGGCGAATCCGGGCGTTTCGGCGATCGGTACGCGGGCGCAAGTGCTGCTTGCCTTTATGCGCGCGAGTGCCAGGATGAAGGAAGGGATGCGCCTCGCGCGCGTTCCGGCGGCGGCGCAGCCGGCAGTTGGGCGGATGGGATTTCGGGTCGTCGCGGCTCCCTTGGGGAGTGCGTCATGGTCTATGGCGAATTCAGGATCCTGGTGGCGGCGCTCGCCGTCTTCGCCGCGCTGGCGGGTCTCGCGGCCGCAATTCACGGTCTCCTCTTCGACAGGCACGACTTCGTGGTCTACGGCATGGTGACGGTCGGGGGCGGCATCGCCGCGTTCGTCGCCATGCTGACCGTGCATCCGAAAGATCTCGAGATCGAGCATCGGCAGCATCGCGAGTCGTGACGTTGCGCGTCGTCACGTTGCACTGACGCGTGCCGGTCGTTGCGATGCAACATGCGCCCACGCGAAACGCGTGCGGAGGAGGCGCGCTTATGCGTGCGCGCGACTCGCAGCCTGGGCGGCAAAAATCGGGCCGCCACGAAGGTTTCGTCCGTGTGACAAAGTCGACCTTGCAGGCCGCAGGAAGTGTCCTACAGTGAATCCAATCAACCGCCGCAAACGTGTCGCGCAAGACGGCACCCGCGGCGGTCGGTGTTTTGATCCGCGCGCAAGCCGAGGAGGAGCAACGTAGTGTGACGATGGCGCGGCCCGCAGACCCTCTCAACCTGAGGCATTCCCATGCAGATCCAGTTTCCGAATGAAGTCCCTGAGTACTCGGGACGCGCACTGACGTTGGCGTTTCCGGCGATGATCGATGGGGAGAGGGTCGAATGTACGATCACGGCGGCGGCGCTCGAAGATCACTATGGCGCGGCGTCGACGCGCGCCGAGGACATGCTCGACGCCTTCGACCATCATCGCGAGAACATCGAGGCGGTCGCGCGCCGGCTACTCTCCGAAACGCGCGCGCAGTGCCTGACGCTGCGCAGCGGCTACGTGCGCTTCGTGCAGGCGCACGGCATGCTGTCCTGAGCGCTCGATGTTTGATTGATGCCTGAATAATGCGCTGAAATCGCCGCGCAACGCCGGACGACACGCTCCGGCGACCCACCACGCCACGCGCCCGCCAGACGGGCGCGTGGTCGTTTTGGGAGCACGCTTCAGATCATGCGGCGCAGCGTGTTGTCGCGGAACACCAGATGGTGCGCGATCGCGGCGAGCGCGTGCACGCCGATCACCCAGTAGAACGCGTTGCCGATCAGTTCGTGCGCGTCTTTGAGGAACTGGCGCGCGACGGGGTCGGCGCCCACCAGCACGATCTGCAGATTGACGCCCGCGAGCGTGACCGGGCGGCCGCCGGCGTTGATCATCAGAATGCCGAGCAGCGGCTGCACGAAGATGAACAGATAGAGCGCCAGATGCACGAGCCGCGAAAGGAAGGTGAGTACGCGATTCGAGTCGATGTCTTGCGGCGCGCCGTGCCAGAGCCGCCACAGGAGCCGCAGCACGGCGAGCGCCAGAACCAGCGTGCCGCACCAGAAGTGCACGTTGCTCCAGAACGCGCGGCTGTCCGAGCCTTTCGGGCCGCGTATTTCGATCGCCAGATACGCCAGAGCGACGAGCAGGAAAATGATCCAGTGAAAGACGATGGCGGGCTTCGAATAGCGTTCGGCGGCGGCGGGGTAACTGGCCACGGGCGGCTCCTTTGTGCGGGGATCGTTCTGGTGTGAATTCCTAATGATAAGTAGCCAGCGCGATGGCGTGCGGCTGCATGACCGTTTAGCTTGATGTGGCTACCGGCGATTTGTCCCGAAGCCCTTTGCAGCGCGGATGTAAACGCAAAACGGGCGGCTCTGAGGCCGCCCGTTTCGTTTCGCGTAACGCACGCGCAACTATGACCGCGCCGGCGTCATTCGCCGCCGAGGTAGAAGTAGCGGAACAGGAACACGGCCGCGATGATCCAGACGATCAGGCGCACGTCGCGCAGACGGCCCGTCAGCAGCTTCAGGCCCGCGTACGAGATGAAGCCGAACGCGACGCCATTGGCGATCGAGTACGTGAACGGCATCGCCAGTGCGGTGAGCGCGGCGGGCACGACTTCGGTGGCGTCGTCCCAGGGCAGGTCGGCGAGTTCGCGCAGCATCAGGCACGAAACGTAGAGCAGCGCCGGCGCGGTCGCGTAGGCGGGCACCACGCCCGCGAGCGGCGCGACGAACAGGCAGGCGAGGAACAGCACGGCCACGGTCAGCGCGGTCATGCCCGTGCGGCCGCCCGCCTGCACGCCCGAGGCGCTTTCGATGTACGCCGTCGTCGACGAGGTGCCGAGCACCGAACCCGCGAGAATCGCGGTGCTATCCGCGAGCAGCGCGCGGTTCAGACGGTGCATCTTGCCGTGCACGAGCAGGCCGGCGCGGTTCGCGACGCCCATCAGCGTGCCGGTCGCGTCGAACAGTTCGACGAGGAAGAACACCAGCACGACGTTCAGGATGCCGGTCGAGAGCGCGCCCTTGATGTCGAGTTGCAGGAAGGTCGGCGCGATTGAGGGCGGCGCCGAGAAGATGCCGTGGAACTGGTTGCCGCCGAAGAAGAACGACAGAACCGTCACGCCCACGATGCCGATCAGGATCGCGCCGCGCACCTTGAGCACGTCGAGCGTCACGATCACGAAGAAGCCGATGATCGCGAGAATCGTGTGCGGATCGTGCAGGTTGCCGAGTGACACCAGCGTGGCCGGATTGCCGACGATCACGCCCGAGGTCTTCAGCGAAATGATCGCGAGGAACAGGCCGATACCCGAGGTGATCGCCACCCGCAGCGAGTGCGGAATCCCGTTGATGATCGCCTCGCGCACGCGCAGCAGCGTGACGATAAAGAACAGGCAGCCCGAGATGAACACGGCGCCGAGCGCGGCTTGCCACGTGAAGCCCATGCCCTTGACCACCGCGTACGCGAAGTATGCGTTCAGGCCCATGCCGGGCGCGAGCGCGATCGGATAGTTCGCGTACAGGCCCATGACGATTGACGCGAGCGCCGCGACGAGGCAGGTGGCGACGAACACCGATTCCTTCGGCATGCCGACGTCGCCGAGGATCGCCGGGTTCACGAAGATGATGTAGGCCATCGTGAGGAAGGTGGTGATGCCGGCGAGCACTTCGGTGCGCAGGTTCGTGCCTGCCTCTTCGAAGCCGAAATAGCGTTTGATGGCGTCCATGAAGGTTGGGCCTTGAGAATCGAGCGGTTGATTTGTTGTTGGGATCGGCGTCGGCGGGCGGGCGGCGGGGCGCGTCCGGATCGCGCGGATCGTGTGGTTGAAGCGGTTACGGGCGGGATTGTAAACAATTGTCCGCGCCGCGCAGAAATGCCGTTGCGAAACGCGTGGAAGCGCTGCAACAGTGCGTGCTGTAAGGATAGAAAGGGATGCACGCGCAACTTCCGTGCGGCGGGGGAAACGGGTCGGTAATGGGGAGTAATGCAGGGACGATTGTAAGGAAACGTGTGCTGGAAAAATGCGATCGGACGAGCATCGCCCAGTGAGGCATTCCGGGCACAAATTTCACACACCGGTCGGCCTTTGAGGGGCAGACCGTCATACCCGCCGGGAGCGGGTCCGGCGCGCGCGAGCGGCGGCGCGCCTGCGTGCTTCTAAGTCCTGCCTGGCGCTTACTGAGCCGATTGCGGCATGCCGCCCGCTGCGCGCGCCGCGCGGCGTTGCGCGACGATGGCGCCCGCGCGTTGCGCGTTTTCGGGGTAGTCGATCCAGTCGAGCGGATCGTAGCCCGCGGCGCGCCACTCGGCGAGATCGGCGCGCACCTGAGCGCGCGTCATCGGCTGCGCGGGGTTGTAGGTTTGCGCGGAAGCCGGCAGCGAGGCGAAGCAGCACGCGGCGGCGAATACGCCGACCGCGGCACGTGTGAGGGGGTTCATGATGAGGCCTTTCGTATTAGGGATAACCCTTAAAAGTATAGACGGTATCCCGATAATCGAAAGGTGCGATTGAGTCCGTGTGTTATGCCGTGCGCATGATTTCAGCCCCGCCCCACGGCGCGTTCGCGCGATTGACGGTATTCGCCGGGACGCATGCCGGTCCACTTGCGGAAGGCGCGGTGAAAGGCGCTCGGCTCGGCGAAGCCGACGGCGGCCGCCACGTCGGCGACCGCGCGCGCCGGGTCCTGCAGCGCCGCGAGCGCGAGATCGCGGCGCAGTTCGTCCTTGATCGTCTGGCAACTGTGGCCTTCCTGA
>NZ_JAAGPN010000402.1:0-5187 GCF_017104805.1 Paraburkholderia sp. Ac-20347
CGCCAGCCGGCGTGCAGGCGCAGCCGTGGTGGCGCGTGGAGGACGGCGCGCGCGACGGCATGCTCGCGTTGCCGCGTCCCGACGCGCGGCTCGTCTGCGATTTCGCGGGCGGCGTGACCGACAAGTCGCGCTTTCCGTTCGACGTCTGGCGGCGCTGCGTGAACGAGGCGCTGCGCGTGCAGGCGCGCGGCCACGGCGCGTATCGCGATCCGGCGGGCGAGGAGAGTCTGCGTCTTGCGATCGCACGTTATCTTGCATTCAACCGCGCGGTGGAGAGCAACTGGGACGAGGTGATCGTCACGCAGGGCGCGCAGCAGGCGCTGACCTTGCTGGCGCGCGTGATGCTGCGTCCCGGCGATACGGTGGCCGTGGAGGAGCCCGGTTATCCGCCCGCGCGCGACATCTTCGCGTCGCTGGGCGCAAAGGTCGTGCCGGTGCCCGTCGACGGCGACGGCCTTGTCGTCGGCAAGCTGCCGAAGGCGGCGCGTCTTGTCTACGTGACGCCTTCGCACCAGTTTCCGCTCGGCATGCCGATGAGCCTCGAACGTCGCGTGGCCTTGCTCGAATGGGCGCAGGCGCGCGGCGCGCTCGTGATCGAAGACGACTACGACTGCGAGTTCCGCTTCGAAGGGCGCTCGCTGGAGCCGCTCAAGAGTCTCGATCAAGCCGGTTTCGTGGCCTACGTGGGCACGTTTTCGAAGACGATCTTTCCCGAGTTGCGCGTCGGCTACATGGTGCCGCCCGCCGCGCTGGCGGGGCCGCTCATGCGCGCGCGCCAGGTCGCCGACTGTCACGGTTGCGCGCTGACGCAGACGGCGCTCGCGAACTTCATGCTCAACGGTCATTTCGCGCGCCATCTGCGACGCATGCATCAGACCTATGCGGCGCGGCGCGCGGCCTTGCTCGCGCATTTGCACGGGCCGCTCGCGCGCTGGCTCGAACCCGTGCTGCCGAACACGGCGGGCCTGCACCTCGCCGCGCATCTCGCGCCGGGCGCCGACGAAACCGCGTTCGTGGCGGCGGGGCGCGCGGCGTCGGTCGGGCTGCATGCGCTCGCGCCGTTTCATCTGCATGCGCCTGCGCGGCGCGGTTTTTTGTTCGGCTATGGCGCGGTGGAGGTCGAGCAGATCGACGCGGCGCTCGGTGTGCTCGCGGCGCGATTGGAGACGTCGTAAAAGCTGTTACGGCACATTGCGGACAGGTCTTTACCCCGTCGACGCGCTTTTTACACGACGCAAAAACGGCTCGAGCGTCGCGAAAACGCCATACGTGTGGCGTTTTCGCGCCATCGCGGCTGTGTCGCGCGGACGCGGGCGCGCCGCATGCGGAGCGTGTCGGAGCCCGTTGACCCCTGTAAACAGGTGTCAAAATGCGTCAGGCAGTCAGCACGGAGCAACAAATTTGCATCTGCGATGCAAAAGAATCACGCAAAACGCTTGCACGCTTGTAGAATCCGCCGTTGAAGCATTTGCATCCCGCTGTGCTTCGTCGACTCACTGACCAACACTGGTAGGAGAAACATGCCGACTTCCGCAAAGAAAGTGGCCAAAAAGGCAGCAGCCCCGGCCACCAAGAAAGTTGCCGCAAAGAAAGCGCCCGCCAAGACGGCCGCAGCTAAGAAGGTCGCCGTGAAGGCGTCCGGCGTTTCGTCGCCGATCAAGGACACCTTCACGAAGGCCTCGCTGGCTGCTCACGTTGCTGAGCGCGCTGGCGTCGAGCCGAAGGCCACGAAGGCCGTGCTCGCCGCGCTGGAAGACACGATCCTGGGTTCGGTCCACAAGAAGGGCGCCGGCGAATTCACGCTGTCGGGTCTTCTGAAGATCGTCGTTCAGGCCGTGCCGGCGAAGAAGAAGCGCTTCGGCAAGGACCCGTTCACGGGTGAAGAGCGCTGGTTCCCGGCCAAGCCGGCATCGGTCCGCGTCAAGGCACGCGCACTGAAGAAGCTGAAGGACGCAGCAGCAGGCTAATCGCCTTCGCCGCGACTTCGCGGTCGCGGTTTGCGTCAGCATTGCGGTAGTACCCAAAGAATCCCCGTTGGCATCGCGCCCACGGGGATTTTTATTTGCGCGCGAGAAACGTGGAGTCAGGATCTCGGGCGTAAGATGTATGTTCAGATGTTATGGATAGGCTTAATTATTTTTACGCTTTAGTTCACCGATAAATATGCCGATGTTCATGATCGTCGATAGCCTCAATCTGTAGTTGCGATCTCATCTATGTTCCAGTGTTATGCCTGATTCCGATCCCAGTATCCGCCAGATCGAAGCGTTCCGCGCGCTGATGCAGACGCGAACCGCGACGCGCGCGGCGGCGGCGCTCGGCGTTTCGCAACCGGCGGTGAGCCGTCTGCTCGCGGACTTCGAAGCCGGCGTGGGATTTGCGCTGTTCGAGCGTCGCAACGGTCGCCTTTGGCCAACCGCGCACGCGCATGCGCTGCACGAGGAAGTCGAGCGGGCGTTCACGGGATTCGAGCGCGTGATTCAGGCAGCGGCGCAGATTCGCGAGCAGCGTCGCGGCGCGTTGTGCATCGCCGGCGCGCCGGAGTTCGGCGCGGATTTTCTGCCGCGCGTGGCGGCGGCGTTCGCGCACGAACACGAGGGCGTCGACGTGGCGTTGCTCGCGCTGGAGCCGTCGCTCGCGCTCGAACGCGTCGCCGCGCGCAGTTGCGATCTGGCGTTCGTCGGCGCCGTGGCGTCGCCGCGTTCGGTGCGGCTCGAGCTGCTCGGCGAGTGGCCGATGCGCTGCATCGTGCCGCGCGGTCATCGGCTTGCGCGCAAGCGCGCGGTCAGTGCGGCGGATTGCGAGGGCGAGGCGTTCGTCTCGTTTGCGGCGGGTACGGAAGCGCGTCTGCGTGTCGACCGTGCGTTTTCGGAGGCGGGCGTGACGCGCCGACTGGGCGTCGAGGCGAGCCTCGCGCAGGCGGTTGTGACGCTCGTGGAGGCGGGTCTGGGGATCGCGCTGATCGATCCGCTCACGGCTGCTGCTGCGAGCGCGCGCGTGGCGGTCAAGCGCTTCGCGCCCGCGCTGCCGGAGCCGCTTTACGTGGCGCATCATGCGGACGCGGCGCGCGCGCCGCTTGCGCAGGCGTTCGTCGATCAGGCGGTGGCGGCGTTGGGCAGGCTGCGTTAAGCGAACGCGTCACGGCCTGGCTGTCCGCTCGCGCAAACCGCGCGGTCTGGAGCGGGACAATAACGCGCGGCCAATAACGCGCGGCCAATCACGCTGCCTCAAGGCGCGCAGGCAATAAAAAAGCCAGCCCGGCTTTCGCTTGGGGCTGGCTCGTGCAGCGTGTGATTTTTAGCTGCGAGGTCTCTTCGCACTGCCGGGCTCGCGCCCGGCCAGGCTGACTGATTAGAACTTGTGGCGGATGCCGAGGCTGACCAGCTCTTGCGAGCTCGAAGCCGAGTTGTAGCTGTACGAGCCGATTGCCGCGCCAGCCGTCGACGTCGTGCCGTCAGCGTTCAGCTGCGTGCCGTTGGCGTGCTGGTAAGCAGCCAGTGCGTACAGGTCGGTGCGCTTCGACAGGTTGTAGTCCGCGCCGATCGACACCTGGTGGTACGTGTTCGACACGTTGCCCGCGCCGTGCGTGTACGTGTAGCCGAGGCCCAGCAGCATGGCCGGCGTCAGTTGATAGCCGAGGAAGCCAGCAGCGATGTTGTAACGCTCGGTCGAAGCGAAGCCCGGGTTCAGAGCCGTCGAGTACGCGTCCGGCTTGAACTGGACGTTGCTGTAACGCACGCCGAACGTGAACGGACCGGCGACGTATTGCGCGGCCACCGAAGCGATGCCGAGCGACTTGGCCGTCTGGAAGCCTTCCGTGATCTGGTTGTCGAACACGGCGCCCGAGGTCGAAACCGTGCTCCATGCCGACGTCGAACGGTCTGCGAAGCTCGACGAGTTGTCGGCGCGGAAGTAGCCCGCTGCGATGTTGAACGAACCGACGCCGTACGTGGCGGCAGCCGCCCACGTCTGGCCCGAGCCCGTCGCGCCAGCGACGCCGCCCAGTGCGTACATGCCTTCGAACTGGAAGCCGCTCAGAACCGGCGAGACGTACTTGATCGCGTTGTTGGTACGCGAGCTGTTGTCGTTGTTGTCGATGTCACCCGGCGTCGCGAACGTGCTGCCGAAGTAGTTGTCGGCGGTCAGCGGCTGAACCATGTCGACCAGCGGGTCGTACTGGCGGCCCAGCGTCACGGTGCCGTACTGGTCATGCGTCAGACCGACGAATGCCTGACGACCGAACATGCGGCCGCCTTGTTGTGCCGCGCCGGTGTTCAGGTCAAAGCCGTTTTCCAACTGGAAAATGGCCTTCAGGCCGCCGCCCAGATCTTCCGTGCCCTTGAGGCCCCAGCGATCGCCCGAGATATTGCCTGCATACAGACCCACGAGATTCTTGTTGTTCCCGTTGGCATCCATGGTGTTGTGCGCCCACTGGATCGATTCGTCGATCACGCCATACAGGGTCACGCTGCTTTGAGCGTGTGCTGCGCCCGCTGCGGCCAGCAGGGCCACGGAAAGGGTCGAGAGTGCGATTCGTTTCATCCAGTTTTCTCCACGCAGATGTTTGGTTTAATTGTTGCTGTTGCGCGATGGAGAATAACGCAGGGGTGCAATTCCCTTGAACTGAAAAAAAATCAGTGTCGCAAAAAGCTGACACCGCCCCAGGAAGCCTTGTAAGACGGGCTATTGAGCGATTCTTCCGGATAATGAAATATTGGATTGTTGACTCTGCATTATTGTCGTTTCTGATACAAGTCGCGAAATGTGCAACCTCACCCGAGACCGTCTAAGGGTAAACGGGGTGCAACTAGGGGTGTGCCCTGGTTGCGCTTGAAAAGCGTGAGGTTGTACCGATCGAGCGCCCGTCTGGCGTGCGTGGAGGAAGCCGAATGAAGCTGCGCAAATGCGATCGCAGCCTGGCTCAGTCCTTGCGATGGATGCCGGCGTGACGGCGTCCTGCGGCGGCGGTCATCGCGACCGCTGCGCTCGCGACGAGCAGGACCGAGCCCCAGGGATGGCGTTTGACATAGCGGTCGGCGGCCGCAACCGTGCGGCCCGCCTGGACCAGCGTCAAAGCAGCGGCATAAGTCGCGCTGTCTTCCATGCGCACGACCGAGCGGCGGATCTGCAGGCTGCCGCTGTGAAGGCGCGCGAACGCGCCGCCCGTGGCGCGAGCCTTGCCGATGG